>CANHSA010000016.1 GCA_947463345.1 Flavobacteriales bacterium | reverse complement strand
CGTCAACTCACCGATGAAGTGATCTTCGGCAAGCACTAAACACCACGCAAAACTACATGCGCTGCGGCGCTTCCACACCCAACAAACCAAGTGCTTGGGCAAGTACCTGACGAACCTTAGCGCTTAAAGAAAGCCTGAACTGACGCACGTCTGCATCGGGCTCAATGACAATTTTAACGCTTTGGTAAAAGGTATTGTAAAGTTTCACTAACTCATAGCTGTAATTAGCGAGCAGTGCTGGTGAATATCCTTTGGCAGCCTCTTCGAGGGTGGTGCCAAATAAAGCCAATTGCTTGATGATTTCCTTTTCTTCTGGACGCATTGGCGTGGTCAGAGAAAGTGGCGTTGGGACGTATGCGGCCTTCTCTAAGAGTGTAGAGATACGCGCATGGGCATATTGCAAGAACGGACCGGTGTTGCCCGTGAGGTCGATAGATTCTTCCGGATTGAACAACATGCGTTTTTTCGGGTCGACTTTCAACAAGTAATATTTGAGGCCGCCCAAGCCAATTTGGGTATAAAGTTGCTCGCGGGCAGCGTTATCGAGGCCCTCTAAATGACCGCGCTCTTGGGTCATTTCTTTGGCTTTTTCAATGACTTCGGCCATGAGGTCGTCGGCATCTACAACAGTACCCTCTCTGGATTTCATTTTGCCGCTTGGGAGGTCAACCATGCCGTAACTCAAGTGAAAGCAGTTGTTAGCCCAGGCATAGCCTAATTTTTGAAGGATCAAAAACAACACTTTAAAGTGGTAGTCTTGCTCATTGCCAACGGTGTAAACCATACCGTGTAGATCAGGGAAATCTTTAAAGCGGTCAATGGCGGTTCCGATATCTTGGGTCATGTAAACAGCAGTACCGTCTGAACGCAAGACTAATTTTTCATCGAGCCCATCGGCAGTGAGGTCTATCCAAACAGAACCGTCTGGTTTCTGATAAAACACATCGCTTTTGATGCCCTCCATGACTTGGTCTTTGCCGAGTAGAAAGGTGTCGGATTCGTAATAAAGCTTGTCAAAAGACACGCCCATTTGCGCATAGGTTTGGTCAAAACCAGCGTATACCCAACCGTTCATAGTAGTCCAAAGGAGGTAAACTTGCGGGTCGCGTGCTTCCCATTTCACCAACATTTCTTTGGCTTCATGTAAGATGGCAGTTTGGTTTTTGGCTAATTCCTTGATTTTGTCGTCGAGCGCTGCTATTGCTTTTTCGTCCTTACCTTCCTTGGCTTTTTCAAAATTGAGCACTGCTTCTTCAATGGCTGTTGGGGTGTCAGAAAAATTCCCACTTTGCCATTGCGCCATGATGGCCTTGGCTTCAATTTGTAGGGCTCTATCAAACTCGACGTAGTATTTTCCCACGAGTTTATCGCCCTTCAGGCCTGTGTTGGCTGGGGTTTCTCTTTCTCCACGCGCATTGACGGGGGAGAATTTTTCCCACGCAAGCATGGATTTGCAAATATGAATGCCGCGGTCGTTGATGACTTGCGTACGCACTACTTTGTGCCCTACTGCGCGCAAAATTTCGGCAACCGAAGCACCCAAGAAAATATTGCGCAAATGCCCGAGGTGCAAAGGTTTGTTGGTGTTGGGAGAGGCGTATTCTACCATAACCGTTGGCTTCGAGTTGGCTGGTGCAAGCCCGTAGTTGGGTTGATCTTGCATTTGATTGAGCTGCTCAAGCCAATAAGCATTCGTAAATACAATATTTAAAAAGCCGCTCACTACATTGCAATGCGAAACCCCTTCGATGTGGCTTTCTATCCATTGCTTGAGTTTGTCGCCTGCTTCTTGAGGAGAACAGCGCAACATTTTGACGAAAGGAAAAACAACCAATGTGAGGTCGCCTTCCATATCGCGACGGGTTTGTTGAAACTGAATGAGTGTATCATTGATCGCTGCGCCAAATAAGTCTGGTGCGGCGGCAATTAAGGCTTGACGAATGTGTTGTTCCATTTTAGGAGAGTTGGGTAATGATATTTTCGATGAGGTCAAGCGTGCGTTCGGCCATTTTGTTTTTTTCGTCGTCGAGGCAAGGATTTACCTCGACAATTTCTAGTGCACAAAGTTTGGGGTCTGCGGCAAAATGATTGAGTAGTGCTTGTGCTTCGGCAAAGCTGATCCCGTTTGGCACTGGAGTGCCTGTGCCGTAAGAAGTTTCGATGGGGTCAATGCTATCGACGTCAAAGGAGACGTAAATGAGGTCGCAAGCAGCAAGTTGCGTGTGCATCTCGGCAAGGCAGTTGTTTAAACCTTTTTGACGCAGCTCTGCAACAGTGTAGTTTTTGAGCTGAAGTTCGGCCATAACAGCGTCTTCTTCTGCTTCGGTATCACGGACGCCAATGTAAATTAGATCTTCTGGTAAAAACGCAGTGCTTTTGAGGTTGTTCCAGTGTGCGGTTGTGGTGGCATCTAGCTCATTTTTTGCCAAATGTAAATGATCCAAACCAAGGGCGGCAGCGATCGGCATGCCGTGGATATTGCCAGAAGGCGTGGTGTAAGGAGAATGGATGTCGGCGTGGGCGTCTATCCAAATGACACCAATACGTTGCTGCGGATACGCCTTGTGAAGTGCAGCTAAAGTTCCTGCTGCGGCGCTGTGGTCGCCGGAAATGAGTAAGGGCAAGGCCTCATCAGCAATACATTTATGTATTTTTTCTTGAAGAGAATCAAAAACGAGGCGTAAACCATCAATATTTTTTGCAAAAACAAAAGGGCTTTTGTGGTCGAGCAGCTCGTTATGTTGGGCAACAACTTGAATAGGAAACTCAGCAAATAAGGTACTACCCTTTGTTCGGGCAGCTGCACGTATGGCTTCCGGACCAAGAGAAGCACCGCGTGTGCCCGCTCCTAATTCAGAAGGATTGAAGATGAATTGTAATTTTCTTGACATAGAGGACCCTTTAGGGGCTACTACAAAGATAGGGCTAATTTGCAAAAGCATTTAACCATTTTTCTTAGCTTTGTTTATGCCGAAGTACATCTATCTCGCCTTGTTTAGTGCACTTACCCAACTCTTCGTGGCGCAAAAACCATTTGTAGGTAGTTTGGAGTACAATTTAATTTCCGTGGACCTCATCAACAAAGACACCATAGAAGGCAAGCTCTTTATTTATGCCCTCGATTCTATGGTTCGGTACAATTACCTGATGTCCGATGGCAAAAAACAAGAAAGCATTCATCACCTTAGCAAACACAAATTACTCTCATTAATTGAGTTAGACGGGCAGTTTTTTGCCGTTCAAATCAAAGATACAGCGCAAGAAAATGCTGATTTTCGATACCAAAAAACCTCCACTAAAACACGCGTCCTAGACTTCAATTGCAAAGAAGCCGTCGTGAGTTTTCCGAAGGGTCAAGTACCACTACTTTACACCAAAAAAATAGCTGCGCGCTACTTTGTAGGGCTCAAAGGAGCACCAGGTTTACCAGTCAAAGGGCAAATTCCGACAGACAACGGCTACATGGCTTTCGAGCTTCAAAAATGGGATCAACGCAGCCCGCCTATTCAGCTATTTATTCCAGACAAAAAATATAAAGTGTTGCCGCTTGAGGCCTTTTTGGAATGGACACAAACCCAAAATAGCCCCGCACCACAAGATTAACTAACAGCTTGCTGTTTATAGGTTTGCCGGGTTTTTATTTTTCATGTACCCCTTTGCCGTATTTTCGTTTCATTAGACGCAAAAGCCTCATGGAAGAAAACGAATACATCCCAAAATCTAGCACCAAACCTGCTCCCAAAACCGAAGAACCCACTAGTTCTCGGTCTAAAAAACAGGCAGACGAACCTCAGCGTCCGAAAGAAACCAAAAAAGCACCTTCCAAAGAAGGGTCTTCGCTGTTGAATTTAAAAGACCGTCTGAATCTTTCAAAAATCAAGATTTTTGCAGGTGCGCTTTTCAGCTTACTTAGCGTTTACCTCTTTTTGGCGTGTGTATCTTACATCTTTACCTGGACCAAAGACCAAGATCAACTTTTAAACCGCAGTTTCATCGCTTACATTTTCAACAACGATCTTCCTCCCGCTGAAAATTGGCTTGGTAAGTTTGGCGCCTGGACCTCTCACCTCCTGATTCACCGCGGTTTTGGCTTGCCCTCTTTTGGCCTCATATTCCTTTTATTTCTCGGCGGTTTTAAAATCTTATTTGGAACAGCCCTACTTCCATTGGTCAGGGCAACTAGTGTCACCATCAGCTATATGCTTTGGGGTTCTATTTTCTTGGGCTTTTTTAGTCCGCAAATCAGTTATGCAGGTGGTGCTTTTGGTTTTTACACCAACGAGTGGCTCCAAGTAACTTTTGGGGGCTTTGGTACGCTTTTCATGCATGTCATTGCATTTTTTGTGCTCACTACCCTTCAATTCAGTCCCAACTACCAAGCTTTATTACAGCGCCTTTTCGGAGCCAAAGATGCACAAGAACTTCCAAATGAGCAGGAATTCGCCGATGGCGTAGCACCCTTTGACGACATCTATGTGGTCAATACCATCAAAGAAGATCAAATCAAAGCCGACAACATTTCTCAAACAGTTGTCTTTGACGACGGCGACGAAGAAGATATTTTTGAAGAAGAAAGCGAACTCATTGTTCAGGTCACCAAAGAACCAAGCATTGAACCGACCCAAACACCTGAGCCTATCAAAGAAAACACCTTTGATTCTGAATTTGAAATCGAATTAGGTGAAGATCCCGTTGTACCTGCTCCAGTACGCGCACCCATGACCGACGAAGAAGACCGCGCGTCGCAACTTGTGAGTGAACACGGAGAGTACGACCCTACCAAAGACCTCGAAGGTTATTTATTGCCGCCGCTCGAACTTATGAAAGACTACGTGTCTACGGGTGTTTCGGTGAGCAAAGAGGAGCTCGAAAACAACAAAGACCGCATTGTAGAGACGCTCTCTCATTATAAAATCGACATTGCTAAAATCAAAGCCACCGTTGGTCCAACCGTAACGCTCTACGAAATCGTACCTGCCCCAGGCGTGCGCATTTCAAAAATAAAAAACCTCGAAGACGACATCGCGTTGAGCTTATCAGCTTTAGGTATCCGCATCATTGCACCTATTCCAGGAAAAGGCACCATCGGTATTGAAGTACCGAATTCCAATCCGGAAATGGTGTCGATGCGCTCGCTTATTGCCTCTGATAAATTTCAGCATTTTGACGGCGAGCTTCCTATTGTGATGGGCAAAACCATTACCAACGAAACGTATGTTTTTGACCTCACCAAAATGCCCCATTTGTTGGTGGCAGGTGCAACTGGTCAGGGTAAATCTGTTGGTCTGAATGCCATCTTGATTTCTATACTATACAAGAAGCATCCGGCGCAAGTCAAATTTGTGTTGGTCGATCCAAAGAAGGTTGAGCTCACGCTCTTCAATAAGATTGAACGGCATTTCTTGGCCAAACTTCCAGGCGAAGAAGATGCCATTATTACCGACACTTCCAAAGTAGTAAATACGCTCAATTCGTTGTGCATCGAAATGGACGAACGCTATGAGCTCCTCAAAGACGCCAGCGTCCGGACCATCAAAGAATACAACGCCAAGTTCATTGGGCGCCGCCTGAATCCTGAAAAAGGACACCGCTACCTCCCCTATATTGTGGTGCTCATCGACGAGTTTGCCGATCTCATCATGACCGCAGGCAAGGAAGTCGAGCATCCGATTGCACGTATTGCACAGTTGGCGCGAGCTATTGGCATTCACCTTATTGTGGCCACACAGCGCCCTTCAGTAAACGTCATTACGGGTATGATCAAAGCGAACTTCCCGGCGCGCATTGCCTTTAGGGTCTTGTCTAAAATCGATTCGCGCACCATTCTAGATGCTTCGGGCGCAGACCAACTCATTGGCCGCGGCGACATGCTCATCTCTACAGGATCCGAAATGAAGCGCTTGCAATGTGGTTTCGTGGATACCCCAGAGGTAGAAGACATCTGTAGCTTTATTGGTTCGCAACGCGCGTATCCGGAAGCCTTGATTTTACCTGAATATGTTCCGGAAGGATCCGAAGCAAGTGGCGATATCGACATGAATGAGATCGATAATATGTTCGTCGACTCCGCGAGAATTGTGGTCATGAACCAACAAGGTTCGGCAAGTTTGTTGCAACGCAAACTCAAACTCGGGTACAACCGAGCTGGGCGTATTGTAGATCAGCTAGAAGGTATGAATATCATAGGGCCTTTCCAAGGTAGCAAAGCAAGGGAGGTCTTGTTCACCGATATTGAAAGTCTTGATGAATACTTGCGCGTAAAAGGTCTTTTATAAGCGTTTACTTCACGCGATTCAAGCCTAAAGCTTTGAGCATCCATTTAGGCAAATGTTTGCGTTTGCCGCCCTGTTTCAAATTAAGGTAAAGTCCGAGCTTCTTAAAAATAGGTACTTTGTGGGTTTCTACAAATTCTATCCAATAGCCATCGGGGTCTTCGATGTAGGCAAAACGGCCCGCAGCCTCGCCCATATCGAACGAATTATCGGAATCTACGGTGAAAGGGCTGCCAAATTCAGCACAACGCGATTTAAGCGCGTCCATACCCTGCACATCGAAACAAAGATGAATGAAACCCCAATCGCCCCAAAAACGGTTTTCAAATATTTGTCGTGCGCCTGTTTGGTTGCTCAGCTCGACTAATTCGATTTCTGTGATGCCTAATAGCTGCGCAAAATAGCCTTCGCGAACACTTGTATGAGACAACAAGACCCTATGGAAAGCTTCTTTACCACGTGGTAAAAAATCAAAATCCGAAAAAACTTCGGTGCTATCGTAGGCCACGTGTTCAAAACCAAGTAGCTCTTGATAGAAACGCTTGCTTTTTTCCATATTGGATACACCAATGACTGCGCCGGCAACGCCTCCGCATTTGGAAGGGTGCTTGGATGCCGCAAACCATGATCGGCCTTCTACAATTTGAAAATAGTTGCCATTGGGGTCTTGTACATAACAAGTCCAACGCCCAGCAGGGTCTTGATGTGCGGCGCTCACATTTGCACCCATTTGCTGGAGGTGCTTTTGGGTGTGGCAGACGTCCTCAGATTTGATTTTACAAATAAAAACGCCGTAGTCACCAAGTTGAGGCTCAAATGTGGGTTGAACAGTAGGGCGCGATGTAAACTGCCAAATTTCAAAACCGCCACCACCGGCCATGTTTAAGGCCAATGTTGCCGTCCGATGCTGCACTTCACCGCCCGTATAGCGGGTCATGAGTGGTGCTGGTGCCGCTTCCTCGAAAATACGCACATCCAGGCCAAAAGCCTTTCGATACCAAGTCCAGATATCTTGTACATCGGGCACACCAATGCCCATTTGTTGAATACCGTTTAAATGAAAAGTATTGCTCATAATCGTTAGCGTATTGCGCGTTCGTTGAATAATAAATAACCAAACCCTAATTGAAATTGCAAAGGTTGGGCGTATTTGGGTAGGTAATTGATGGTGGCGCGTACTGGCCCCACCGGAGAATGGTAAATGACATGTGCTGCGGCCAAAAGGCTGCGGCCATCTAGTGGTTTGGCATAAGTAAAAGTGCCATCGGGGTTCAAGACCAACTGAATGATCGGCAAAAACGCATAAGCGTCTAGTCTTAAATCAATGTTTTTCAAGGGGCTCACAATAAGCTGTGTACCGGCGCAGGCATACTGTGTTGAACGATAAGCAGCGATAAAATAGGTATCTAAATCAGGCAAAACGTTGAGACCTGGCAAAGCCAACATGCTGGCTGTGTAGTTGGCAAACAAGGACTGGCTATTGAGCACCGTTTTAAGATGCAGACCAAAATTGACCACTTGTTTCTTTTGAAATGGGAAAGTCAGGAGTTCAAGTTGAATGCTCAACCAGCGGTGTTGTTTGGTGACGGTGTCGTCAATGATAGAAGTGGTTCCGGGAAAGGTAAGTTCTCTACCTCTTACATAACTTGTTTTGAACTCAAAAAAGGTGCCCGAACTCGCAAATTGCTTGCGATTGAGTGTGTTTTTCGTATAGGCCACACGAATGCTTTCCCCCATGAAGGAGGTATAATCGGCGGTGTCTTCTTTGGTGAAATAATCGGTTTGGTAATAGGAGTCGTCTAGCCAAAAAAATCGGGTATTGCCTGTAATGACACTGTGGGTTCCGGTTGGTATTTTCAGTTGTAAACCGGTGTAACGCTCTTCTTGTATCAAAAAAGAAGGCTTGACATCTTCAAAAAAGGTGGCAAAACTCTTGAAGTAGTCCCAGCGATTGAGTACCAAATAGGCACTCAAGGAAACAGGTACGCTACCAGGCAACACCAATTCGTAATTAACTTTACCCGAGCCATAGAATTTGCCAAAATAAGAAGAAACCTCTAGCCTTTGCCCAACAAGACCTGCCCTGCGATAAGCCAAACTTAAAAAGCCCGTATTAATGGCCCTTGAAGAAATGATGCCGCCGAAGTCGACGCGAAAAGCATTGGCTTTGTTCACTTTGAGTTGCAAAGACAAACTCGAATCTGGTTTGATGTCAAAACTCGGACTCACAAAACTGTAATATGGTGCGGCTAAAGCTTTGTAATAGCGCTTTTCCAGAGAAAGGCTATCCAAAACTCGCTTGCTGAATTTGGGCAGGATAGCGGTGCGCACAAAGGGGAGGTCTTGCTTGCGGTCCGAACTCGAACGTACTTCACTTACGCGCAATGGCAAAAGTTCTTGTTTAAAAATTTGTCTTTTCTGTTGCAGTATTTTTGGGTCGGTTCTGCTGTTCACGTACTTTAAAATGGTATCCATTTGTGTCATTGTCGCCAAATAACCATCTTGAATTGCCTTTTGCACATCGTTAAAATCGAAGGTGCCTACGGGTGTTTTTGGTTCTATGATCAGGCCCTCTGCGCAAGGCATGGCGTAGTTTGTAGGGGTGGTCATCATGCTGGTGAGCAAACCAAAAAAATCGCGGTCCGAAACAGGCGCTAAATTTTTTGAGACATTACTGCCAATAATGAAATCTGGCTGAAATTCTTTGTACAAAACATCAATAGGGAAATTATTGTAGAGCCCGCCATCAAAATACAACACACCGTCTATCCTCACCGGATTCAAATAGAGCGGAAAGGTCATGGAGGCACGTACAATTTGATTGAGCTTGCCCTTCGCAAATGCAACGCTTTTCTTGGTTTCAACAGCTGAGGCCACACAGCGGTAAGGCACAAATAATTGATTGAAATCTTCTTGAACCGAAGCACTAGTGCGCCCAAAAATTTTGAGCATTTCGAAATCCAAATAAGTAGGGTCGATCAAAGCAAGCGGTAAAGATTTTTGAAGGATGCTGTCTTGGGCTATGCTGAAATTAAACATAGACGCATTGGCGGCATCTTGGTAAAATAAAAATTGCTGTTGGGCTTCTTCTTGACCCTTAACCATGAGCTGGAAAGATTCGGAAAGCACATAGGCTTCAATTTCGGCTGGAGAAAAACCGCTGGCATACATGGCGCCCACAAGTGCTCCGGCAGAAGTACCAACAATGTAGTCAATTGGAATTTGATTTTCTTCGAGCGCTTTGAGTACACCGACATGCGCTACACCCGACGCGCCACCTCCACTTAAGACCACCCCAACACGCTGTCTGTCTTGGGCAAAGAGCTGCAGTGTAAAAAAAAGGAAGGGTAAGAGGTATTTGGTCTTCGACAAATTCGTTCTTTTGTACAAAGTTAACGAATCCCCAAACAATGCATTCAAATCCCAGCCCAAAAAGCGAGCAGCTCACCATCACACTCAAAAGTTTTTTTGGCTTTGAGGCCATTCTTGCCGACGAACTTCAAGAACTTGGTTACCCAGAACCAGTGTTGCTCAATAGAGCTGTTCAAATCAAGGGCACCTGGGCTGATGTCTATAAACTCAATCTTTATTGCCGTTGTGCCATTTCCGTTTTAGTCGAAATCGATAAGTTCTACATCCAGAGCGAAGAAGACCTCTACAAACGCGCCATGCGCATCAAATGGCACGAACTTTTTGATGTCAACAAAACCTTTGCAGTCAAAGGCGCCATTTTTTCGCCCATTTTCAGCAATACGCATTATCCTTTCTTATTGATCAAAGATGCCATTGTCGATGTATTCAAAGCCAAAACAGATGAACGCCCCAACATCGATGTCAAAAAACCGAGCATTCTCTTTGACCTCTACATCAAAGACAAAGAAGTGACGCTTTCGGTCAACACCAGCGGGCTACCGTTGTTTCAACGCGGCTACCGCACAGCTGTTGGGCCTGCACCCATCAATGAGGTAGTTGCAGCATGTTTGGTCAGAATGTCTGGCTGGGACCGCAAACAAACGCTTGTTGACCCATTTTGCGGCTCGGGCACCCTCCTCGTAGAAGCTGGCCTTTTAGCAAGCGGCATTCCAAGCAACATTGAAAGACAGCATTATGCTTTCAAGAATTTAAAGAATTACGACGCTACTCTTTGGGAAGAAATCTATCAAAATGCACCCCGTATTGTACGCGAACTACCTTGTACACTCATTGGCGGCGACATCTCGGACGAAATGGTCTTGAAAGCGCGTAGAAACTTGCGCACTTTCTCTTTTGGGCGCTTTGTTGAGATCCATTCCACTCCTTTCGACAAACTCAAAATTGAACCGCCTGTTTTTATCCTGACCAACCCACCCTACGACGAGCGTTTGTCTACAGACATCGAAGAGCTCTACGGAACCTTCGGCACGTGGCTCAAACACCAAATGGCAGGCAGTAAGGCTTGTGTCATTAGCGGCAGCCTAGAAGGTTTCCATGCAATTGGACTCAAGGCAGCCAAAAAAGACCGCATCTTTAATGGCGACATCGAATGTGAATTCCGACAATACGACTTATTTCAAGGAAAAAAGGCGCTCAATTGAGCGCCTTTTTTTTTGATATAAATACAAGTAAGAAGTCTTAGCGTTGCTCTATCGGAACGTAGTTGCGGTTGGTATGGCCAGTGTAGATCTGACGCGGACGGCCAATTGGCTCTTTGTTTTCGGTCATTTCTTTCCATTGTGCGATCCAGCCTGGTAAACGACCGATGGCAAACATAACGGTGAACATTTCCGTAGGAATGCCCATTGCTTTGTAGATGATGCCAGAGTAGAAATCTACGTTTGGATATAAATTGCGCGCTTTGAAGTATTCGTCTTCTAAAGCAACTTTTTCTAGTTTCTTAGCGATATCTAGCAAAGGATCGTTGACGCCTAATTTTTCGAGGACGTCGTCGCAAGCTTTTTTGATGATTTTGGCGCGCGGATCAAAGTTTTTGTAAACGCGGTGTCCAAAGCCCATGAGTCGGAATGGATCTTCTTTGTCTTTTGCTTTGGCAACCCATTTGTCTACGTTACCGCCGTCGGCATGAATGCGCTCGAGCATTTCAATGACTTCTTGGTTAGCACCACCGTGTAGCGGGCCCCAAAGTGCAGAAATACCAGCAGAAACTGAAGAGTAAAGGTTGGCTTGTGATGAACCTACGATGCGCACCGTAGAAGTAGAACAGTTTTGTTCGTGGTCGGCGTGCAAAATAAGGAGCTTGTTGAGGGCGTCAGTGACAACTGGATCGACGTGGTAGTCTTGAGTTGGCATTGAGAACATCATGTACATGAGGTTTTTGCAGTAGTCGTACTCGTTGCGTGGGTACATGAACGGATGACGAATGAGGTTCTTGTAAGACCAAGCGGCTAGCGTAGGTAATTTTGCCAACAAACGGTGAATGGTGAGGTTTTTAGCCTCTGGGCTTCTATTCGGGTCCAAAGACTCTGGGTAGAAAGTAGCTAGAGAAGCAACCATAGAAGACAAAACACCCATTGGATGCGCCTTGGAAGGGTATGCTTCAAAGAATTGTTTCATGTCTTCATGAACCAATGTATGCTTGCAAATGCTGTCCTGAAAAGCATCTAACTCTGCTTGATTTGGCAAATTGCCATAAATAAGCAAATAAGCTACTTCTACAAACGTAGCTTTCTCTGCAAGTTGTTCGATGGAATAGCCACGGTAATGGAGAATTCCTTCTTCACCGTCGAGATAAGTGATGGCGCTTTTTGTTGCACCAGTATTTTTGTACCCTGTATCTAAGGTTACGTAACCTGTTAAATCGCGCAATTTGGAGATGTCAATTGCTTTTTCGTTTTCGGTGCCGACTACAACTGGAAGTTCGTAAACTTTGCCGTCGAGTTCGATTTTGGCTGTTTCACTCATGTGATGGAAATATGTCGTTTGATAAATGTGTGCCTAAATTACAAAAGAATAAGGAAATGTTATACAACATTCATGATAAAAACAATTAATGACAGTGAAAATTAGAGTTCGTCAAGAATATAATCGTGAATCATGTTAAAGAGGTGGTTTCGGGTGTTGCCACCATAGATGCCGTGATTTTTGTTCGGGTAAATGAATAAATCGAATTGTTTGTTCGCCTTGACCAATGCACTGATCATTTCCATGCTATTTTGATAATGAACGTTGTCGTCGGCTGCGCCGTGAATAAGGAAGTACTTTCCTTGTAAATCTTTTGCAAAATTGATCGGCGAGTTGTCGTCGTAACCCTTTGCATTCTCTTGAGGCGTGCGCATGAAACGCTCCGTATATATATTGTCATAGAAACGCCAATTGGTAACGGGTGCCACTGCAATGCCCATTTTGAACAAGCCGTTTCCTTTCGTCATGGCCAAAGAAGACATAAAACCACCGTAACTCCAACCCATGATCCCTAAACGGCTGGCATCTACATCAGGTCTTTGCGCAAAAACACGTGTGGCATCTAGTACATCTTGAATTTCGAGTTTACCAAGTTGCAAGTAGGTCGACTTTTTAAAAGCAGCGCCGCGGAATTGCGTCCCTCGTGGATCAATACTCAAGACCATATAGCCATCTTGTGCTAACAAATTATGAAAAAAGTAGTCGTTGCCATCCCAACTATCCAATACTTCGTTATGCCCCGGCCCGCCGTATACATTGACAAAAACCGGGTACTTTTTTGAAGGATCGTAGTTGGTTGGAAAAATCAAGGAGGCATTCAAAATGACGCTAGGCGTTGGAATTGACAAGAATTTTCTCTGACTTAATTTTTCAGCATTCATTTTGTCGAGCAAGGCTGTATTATCTTCAAGTACTTTAACGAGTTCACCATTGGCCTTTCGCAACGAAATAACTGGTGGTGTGTTCGCATTGGAATAGTTGTGGATAAAGTACTTCATGCCATTTAAAAATTCGGCATTGTGATAGCCTAAAACTGGAGTTAAGTTTTGTTTATTTGAACCGTCGACTTGAATGCTATAAACCGACTTATATATAGCACCGGGTTCGGCACTGGCATAATACACCGTTTTTGTTTGTCCATCGTATCCTAAAAATTCGATGACATCCCAGTCTCCTGTTGTAATCGGTGTTGAAGTACCATCAAAACCGAGTTTATAGATATGATTGAAACCACTCACCTCACTTGTTCTGAGAATAGATTTCCCATCTTGCAGGATCAACAAGTTGTTATCTACATCGACATAAGTTTCAGATGTTTCCGTAAAAAATTTCTTGGTAGCTACAGTTTTTTGGGTGGCGTCGATTAACCAGTAATTCAGTTCATTTTGATGTCTGTTCATGGTTTGCACAACAAGTTGATTCGCTTGAGAAGACCATTTGATACGAGGGATATATTCGTAAGCACCTAAATCGATTTTTTGAATTTTAGCGCTCTTCACTTCCAACATATTTAAAGTCACTTTACTATTGACCTCTCCTGCTTTCGGATACTTGTATTTATATTGTTCTGGATAGAGCTCGCCATACATGGCCATTTGGAATTCGGGCACTTCGCGTTCGTCAAATTTCAAAAATGCCAAGAATTTACTGTCAGGTGACCAGCCATAGGCTTTAGTAATGGCAAATTCTTCTTCGTAAACCCAATCCGTGGTTCCGTTGATGATTTTATTGCGCTTCCCATCTTCGGTAATCTTGCTGACTTTTCCAGAAGCCAAATCTTTGATAAAAATATCGTTGCCATGGATAAAGGAAACCTTTTTACCATCAGGACTGTACTCTGCGAGTGTTTGTGGGGAGTGATCGGCGTCTAACGCTTCGAGTTTTTTGGTGTTTAAATCATAAAGAAAATAAAACGCTTCAAAACTGCGGCGATAAATGGCTTTCGGAGCAGACCAAAGCAATACTTTTTGCTCGTTGGCATTGAATTCGAAACCAGCAACCACAATCTGTTTATCTTCCCAAATAAGTGCCGATTTTGAAATAAGGATTTCCGCTTTTGTTGTGTTATTTGAAATATCGCCTTTGATCAAATCTCCTGCATCCGACCATTCTACGAAATGAACGCCATCGTTGAGCATTTGATAGGCACTTGCTCCTTTTGCACTGAATTCATAATTGCGCCAAATGCGCTCTACAGTTAAATTTTGAGCGACCGCCTGTTGGTAAAACAACGCAATAAAAAAAACTTTAAATATAATTTTCATGACCATTTAATTGAAACCTAAAATTACACAGATTTCTGAGGTAATACAGAGCTCATGTTTGGTTCACAAAGAAATGACCTAACTTTTTGCTAAAATTTTTCATGAATTAAATGTAAAAGCACTAAATTTGTACTAGCTTTTTTATGACCTCCTTGAAGCCAATTCAGTGCCGAAACCATAAAAAACGCACCATTAAACACAAAGCTGATTGTCAGTTGATCCAAACTTAACATCATGAAGCAAACTCTACTTTTCCTCTCTTTTGTAATTTCAGCAAGTCTTTTTGCACAAAACACTTGTAACGAACTCTTTATTTCTGAGTACGTCGAAGGTTGGTCCAACAACAAAGCACTTGAAATTTACAACCCTACCAATAGCCCAATTAACCTTTCTGGTTATTTCGTGAGTCGCTATTCAAATGGTTCCACAACCGCTACTGTTGCCAATTCAATTCAACTTTCAGGAACCGTACCTGCCAAAGGTGTTTATGTCGGTGTTCTTCAAAAACTCGATCCAAACGGAACCGGCCAAGAAGCTCCAGTCTGGGATTCCCTACAAGCAAGAGCCGATGGTTTCTATTGTGCCGATTACAACGTTTCCAATGCTTGGTACTGGAATGGCAACGACGCCCTTCTATTAGCAAAAGGCACCTTGCCAGCTAACGCAACGGCTGTCATTAACGCTACAAACGTTACTGGCTTTGCAATTGTCGATGTTTTTGGCAAAATTGGTGAAAACCCTGCCAACGAAACAGGTACATCTTCAGGTAACGACGGTGCTTGGTCTTCTCAATTTCCTTATAGTACTGGCCTAGGTGTTTTGCTCACCAAAGACCACAGCCTGATTCGCAAGCCAGGTGTACTCAAAGGACAAACCGCCAACCCTTCCTTCTTTGACCCACTTTTAGAATGGGATAGCATTCCACCAGTTGTTGTTCGCTTAGACGCAAACGGCAACATCGTTTATGGCACCAGCGGCAACCCAATCCTAGATGGCAACTGGTCTTCGCTCGGTACGCACGAGTGCAACTGCAACAACATTGGCTTAAACGCTGCGCCAAAAACAAGCCCTAGTGTTTACCCGAACCCTAGCAATGGCGTTGTTTTTGTAAAAACCCAAAACGAAATTCGCAAAATTCAAGTTGTTTCTGCACTTGGACAGCAAATCAAAGAAATCAACGTTTCTGCTGGGCAACAAGTCATTGAAATCGACCTCAACAACCACCAAGGTGTTTATTTCATGCGCCTCACGACCAACTCAGGAGAACAAAGTCTGCACAAAGTCATTATTCGCTAAGATGCGCTTCCTGTTTTTTGGGTTGCTGTTAACGCTCCCTACCCTTTCCTATAGTCAAACAGTAGGTAAAATCAGTGGTTCCGCTCAAATGTCTCCTGGAGATGTCCCTGTAGCTGGCGCTAAAATTACCCTCCTCAACCAAGGAGCTGCCATTACCAGAGTTGCCACCAACGACGAAGGAGCTTACGAGCTTGCGAACATCCCTTTTGGCAAATACCAAATCATGTTCACGCTTCCGCTCACCGACACCATTCGCGTAGACATTCAGCTCAATCAAACTAAACTTATACAAAACTTCACCATTCGCGCTACGCAAGAAGTGCGCGAAATTCGCGTCATTGGCAATTTAGTCAATGGTCAAAACGTACCGGTTGCCGTCACCAAAATCGACACCAAAAAAATCACTGAAGAACTCGCTTCGCGCGATTTACCTATGCTTTTAAATGGTACCGCTGGTGTTTACGCCACCAATCAAGGTGGTGGCGACGGCGATGCGCGCATCAACGTGCGTGGTTTTGACCAACGCAACGTTGGGGTCATGATCGACGGCGTTCCTGTCAACGACATGGAAAACGGCGCTGTTTATTGGTCCAATTGGTTTGGCTTGGACGCCATTACTTCCCAAATGCAAGTGCAGCGCGGCTTGGGGGCAACCAAAATTGCCATGCCTTCTATTGGCGGCACCATCAATATCATTACCCAAGGTGTGGGCACCAAAAAAGGCGGCAGCTTCAAGCAAGAATACGCCACCGGCAACTTTTTGCGCAGCTCGCTTTCATACAACACCGGCATGACCAAATCCGGCTGGGGGCTCACGCTTTCGGCGTCTTACAAACAAGGTCAAGGTTGGGTAGAGGGCACGCCAACGCAAGGTTTCTTTGGTTACACCAAAATATCCAAACGCCTCGACAACCACCTCATCACCTTGTCGGCATTTGCTGCACCACAACAACATGGGCAGCGGTCATTTTTTCAAGGTATCCAATATTGGGACGCCAACCGTTCCCAAGACCTCGGCGTACAGTTCGACTCCACGCTTTTACTCAACGACATGGGTATCCGCTACAACCAACATTGGGGTTATGTCACCAATGAAGCTGGGGAAAGAGAAATCCTCAATGAACGACGCAATTTTTACAACAAACCGCAAATTACACTCAAAGATTTCTGGTCTGTAAATGATAAATTAGCCATCTCCAACTTAGCTTATCTTTCTATCGGACGCGGTGGAGGCACCAGCATCTTCAATTCCTCTGCCATTTTGCGCGACGCCAACGCCAACATCGATTGGGACCAAATGATCACCGAAAACAAAGTCAACTCTTTGTTCGGCACACCAAACATCGACCCTATTTATTCGCCGACCGAAATCAAGTCGAGTCAAATTTTATTGGCAAGCATGAACAACCACTTTTGGCTGGGTTATTTAGGGCAATTCAATTATGATTATTCAAAGAAAACGTCATTTTCAGGTGGACTAGACTACCGCTATTACGAAGGGCGCCACTACCAAGTCATTACCAATCTTTTAGGTGGCGATTACTTTGTGAGCACTGCCGACTTCAACGACCCCGACCCAATGCAACGCGTTGGCGACAAAATTGCCAAGAATACTTTCAATGCCGATCGCGATGGTGTTGTGAGTTATGCTGGGGTTTTTGGACAAGTAGAACACAGCGGCGAACGCATCAATTGGTTTGCCAACGTTTCTGGTATTCTCAATGGCTATAAAGGGATTGATTACTTTCAACGCAAAGTCCTAGACCTCGGCGATACCATCCTAAGAATTGGCGCGCTCGATACCATAGCATACAACGGTCAAACTTATCATGCTGGCTCAGCAGGTTTGGAGTACTTTTCCACAGACTGGAAATACATTCCAGGCGTCACCGTAAAAGGTGGATTGGGCTATAAAATCAATAAGTTCAACGATGTCTATTGCAATTTGGGCTACCTCAACCGCACTCCACAATTTTCGAATGTCATCGACAACAATACCAATAGCTTTTTTGGAGAAATCGTCAACGAAATTATTTACGCTGTGGAAGGTGGCTACCATTACGCCAACAAACATTTTGGTGTCAACTACAATGCTTACTTCACCAACTGGAAAAACAAACCCTTTCCTTACGGTGTTGCTGTTCCAGACCCCAATGACCCTACAGAATTCATTCGTGTCAACATCAACGGCATGGATGCCATTCACATGGGCCAAGAAATCGATGTCGCTTGGGAAATTTCACCCAAACTTTCTTTTGACTTTATGTTCTCTATTGGTAACTGGATTTGGAATTCGAGCAAAACCGTCTTTATCCCACAATACGACTCTCTTGAATTCACTTTTGACGCCAAAGGTGTACACGTTGGCGATGCAGCACAAACCGCTATGGCCGCTTCATTGCGCTACGAACCGATCAAAAATGCCTACATCAAAGTCCAAGGGCAATTATTTGATCGCTATTATGCCAATTTTGACCCATTCTCGCTCCAAGGAACCAACGGCGGTCGCGACTCCTGGGTAATCCCAACGTACTCACTCATCAATGTTTTTGCCGGTTACCGTTACAAACAATTTAGTGTAGGCGGCGCCATTACCAATCTTCTCAACACCTCATTTATCTCAGATGCCACCAACAACGCAAATGGCATTTACGATCAATTCGATGCGCGCTCTGCTACGGTCATGTTTGGCCAAGGCTTGCGTTTTAATATCAACCTTGCCATACAATTTTAACTTATGAAAAAATTATTATTCAATCTCGCCATTTTGATTATTGGCCATCAAGCATTGGCTCAATCAATTGCACAAGTGCGCAATTTAGGCATCGGCCAAACCGTAACTGTTTCTGGTGTAGTCACCAACGGCAGTGAACTCGGCCCCATTCGTTATTTGCAAGATGGCACTGCCGGAATTGCTTGTTATGGTACCAACTTGAATACCGTTCAAAAGGGAGACTCCATCACTGCAACGGGTGTATTATTTGAATTCAGTGGGCTCTTAGAGCTTTCCCCAACAAACAGCTTTACCAATCATGGTCAAGCGGTTATCCAACCCGCTGCGCTCATCATCCCGATTCCAAGTGCAGGTGAAAGCCTAGAAGGGCAATTGGTCCGTTTTGACAACGT
>CANHSA010000015.1 GCA_947463345.1 Flavobacteriales bacterium | reverse complement strand
TCCAAGCCTCCACCGAAAAGAATTTCAAAGAATTTCACAAATAGCCAAATCAAAGGCACCGTAAATGTGACGCGGCTCCAAAAGGTAAATTTGTTCTTTGTAATTGTCGTCATAGCATACAGGTTCATGGACTAATATACGATTGATTTGTAGTTTGTTTGTAAATGGCTAAGCAAGAATTGGCTTTTTGGGTTAACACAATCTTTGGGTCAGATGAACGATCACTTAAAGAAACTCCTACTACATCCTGTGCAAAAGATATGCTGAACGATAAGAGGGATAATAGGATAATCGTGTTTTTCATCAATTGGTCATAGCGTTTTTCAATATCCATTTGAAAGTGAATTTAGCCATAATGTCATCAAAAAAAACAGAATGAGCCCTGAAACAGGAAGCCCAATGAATATCGTAAAAATTGCAGCAATCCAATTTTGACCAGTTTTATTCGGCCACCATTTATGAATGAAGCGTTTGGTGATAAAAAACAAAAGCCCGGAAACAAGAAAGAATAATACATAATCCAATAGATGCAAAGACGTAATGAAAATCCATAGTTTTTCTGCAAAATATATTGCCTTATCAATCATAATGGAATCTACATTTAGCAATTAAAATTTCATCATCTCTAACTTGATAAATTAATCGATGTTCATCATGAAATATGAATTTCATTCTTTTTTTCTCCATAACGAAGTTATTCTCTCAACTACCAATCCGTAAAACATACAATTAATAAATAATCCACCAAAATATGTAATTGGTCCAGCTGCAGTAATCATTGGCCACATTAAAGTATGTGTCGGAAAACGAATTACGTCAAAAAGTCGGGCAAAAAAAATCCAAAAGGTGTCGCCCGGTCTTAAATTCCCTTCGTCCTCAACAAATGCAGCAAAGAAAGATGGAATTAAAAGTAGTCCAACAATACTTGTCGAGATGAGAAAAACGAACATATTGAAATTCTTAATCCTCATATTGATATCGACCTAAAGTTATTGGCTTTGAATTACACGGCATAATTTCTCTGTCAGTGCGTACAACCCACATAAATGTTTGCCTTGATTTTAAATACTTTTTTCTCTGTCTTTTTTAATATTGTCAATGCACTGTCTGCACTTTTTTCTGTTTCATAAATTCCAGTCACAAGTGCGATCGTTTTTTCTCCGGCTTGGCTCTGATAAAAGTCCAGATACTCTAAACTCAATTTTTCCGTTGGAAAGCGTTTTGGGAAGTAGTCACCTGCATAAATTTCATCTTCGGCATTGTCGGGCAAGGCAATTAGATTTTTGCTCTTGTTATAATACCGTCCCATTGTATCAATAGGAATATCAAATTTCCTGTTTAGGTCAAACATTTTTTGATGAAGCATTGTATAGTCTTGGCTTGTGTCGGCAACTACAACAAAATAAGTTGCATGATTTTCGTCAGTCGTTTCATCAGCTACATTTTGGGATGTTGCTTTGTTTTCTTGTAAACCGGTCTTTGTATCGATTTTTCGAGAATTAACTTCAGACTTTTTTTTGTTTGCCGATGAAGTACCACAAGCAGTCAAAAAAATGGTCAAAATGATGATGATGTATCGTGTCATTTTTTGTCAGCGAGTTTAAGTTTGTAATGAGTACTAATTTCTCTGATTAATTTGTCGAGCGTCTTTGTCTTGTCCCAGTCGAACATTTCAAGCACTGATGATAATGCTTCCTTTTTCCAAGTGTTGTCTCCGTTGTCAAATGTCAGCCCGATAACGTCATTAACAATCCGCTTCATCTCAATAACCAGTCCGTCATAGTCATTACGAAACCTAAGCATATTCTGAACATACATGGTGTATTCACTGTCAGCAATACCTTCAGGAACTCCAATTGGATTCCATTCAGCTAAAATCTGATTTACTAAATAGTGTTCGTCCGAATATCTTTTGTCTCTTGTCACTGGATGTTTAATGTAATTGAAAAACTAATGTTTGATTAACCACAAAACTGTCATTGGAACACGACCGCGAAGCAGCACGTAAGTAAAACCCGACTTTTGGGCAGGTGCTGTTAGGTACAGTATTCATTTCAATTCGGATTTATTGTATAACCAAGTCGGGTGCATTCGTCCGAATATTTTTTTCTGAATAATTCCGAATCAAATCCACCCAATTTTTTCTCCTTGGTTTTTAAAACTTCGAGCTCTTTGTATATTAAATTTAAGCAATATGTGGTTATATCCTCATTTGCTATAGAAAGTAGTTGCTGAAAGTCAGGGCGAACACTGAAGTGTCCTACATTCAAATGGTCAGGAGCCGGTGGTAGCCCAAAGCTAGTACGTCCAGACACGCGTTTTGTAAATCTGAATGGATATCTTGGCTTTCCATCAGGCTTTGCATGACTTTCAATCAGTTCGAAATCTATCCATAAATGTTCGATTGTCCCTCCATAATCACCACTCAATCTTTCGCAAAGAATAACAAAGACATCTCTCAATGAAGATCCGATTTTATCCGTTCGCATGTCAACCATATTTGCGTGAAGTCCGACTTTCATGTCTTTTGATTCAAATTTAACGTCAGTAGATATTGCCCATAACATTTTGGGCTTGGCGAAGGAGCCGATTTAACGATTTTTTATTTGCGATTCAAGATTGATTTGGTTAGCGGTGTGTTGATTTTCTATACTCAACATTTAAAGTTAATCCGTTTACTAACGTCCATAAAAAAACTGCAATTCCCATAAAGAGTGCTTGTCGACCGTATATTTCGTATTGTAAGAAAGCCAATCCACTTCCGATGGGAGTTAGCAAGATTTGAATGAGCGTAATATTCTTTTTCAACAAAATTTTAGTGGATAGTAAAAAAAACAAAGAGCCTAAAAGTCCTGCCAATACTGTTATATACGCTATTCGACCTTCGCCTGAAAATAGCCATACACTACCGTGATAAATAGCAACTGAAAGAACTAAATGACCTATTCTTCGATCTGAGTTAGACATTTTCTCTGTATTATAGTAACACGTTGTCAATGGAAATGTCAGTCCTGGAAGAAATACCATAATTGTTATAAAGAATTCTTTTGTGGCATCTCCAAATTCAAGAGACCAACAAAACAGAAAATAGAATAACCCCGTTAAAGTTGAGTTTAAAAGAGGTCTATTATTTTTATATTGGTCTGATAAAGCAAGGTTTTTCGAAGATAGAAGTATTTTCATAAATCTAATGTACTATAAATTCTTATATCCCTCATTTCAAGTGCAGTGCCGGCATGCACCTCACCAAATTTCCAGTACAATTTTGAGGTTTTCTCTAACTTGACAGCTTAGAAAATCGGAGAGCTTGCCGAGTTTTCTAAACACTCAAATTCTAGCAGAACTTCTAAAGAATTTTTCCCAACAAGAAGTGATTCTTTTTTGAGCTGTTTTGCTAGTTTAGGATTTGAAAGTGATTTTGATTTGGAAATTTTCGATGGTTTCATAGAAGAAATTTGATTTATAAAATTAGGGAGAAATCATTGGATATCGTATTTTGGTATCACAAATTGTGATGTCAAGATTTACATTTTTAAATTAACCGGATATCTACTAATTCTTGTCCAATCCGTTGAATACCTGCAATTATTTTTTCGGTTTGTTTGATTGATGGTTTCTTTTTTCCGCGTACATATTGTGATAGTAGGGCTGGATTCATGCCTATTCTTTTGGCTAAGAAATTGGCATTTAAAACTTTATAATATTGAAAAAATTGAGGCAGATCAAACTTGAGTTTGATATCCTGAGTGGTCACTTGTAGCCCTTTTTCTTCAAGTGAAAAATTAAGCGCTTCAATTAAATTTGAATAGAGTGTGCTGATATCACTTGCAGTGGTATATACATTCATTTCATCAGTAAAAGCCGAATAACCTGTGGCAGTTTTCTCAACTGTAATTTCGATTTTTTTCATTATGGTTTTATTTGATTCCCGCTTGTTTAAATAATTTCTTCGCCAATCCTTTCCCTAACTCTTGACTTCCATGGTTTGGAAAAATGATAGTCCCATTTTTGACATTGTGTATTAATTTCATATGAGATCCCTTTTGAGAGATGACATACCATCCATCTTTCATTAATATTCTTAAAGCTTCCGATGATTTCAAAACAAAGGTAAATTATTTTTAACTTTTTTACTTTCTATAACCCAATTTTTTTGGCGTATTTACTCTCTAAGCTCACAAATTGTGATGTTAGAATTGTCTTGTAAATCAATGCCCATTGACGGATCACGACAAAAGCGCGCATGATTGCAATGTTCGGTAAAAGCAAATGGAGGATGTATATGTCCGCCCCAACTTGATATCACAAATTGTGATGTCAAGATTTCAGGTTAAGTACGTATTTAGTGCTACTTTTTATACCCCAACTGCTCACGGTTCGCTTGCTGGTTATTTGAATGATCCTTTTGCAATAAATACTTGAGCACTTGGTCGATGTCGTTGAACTTTTGGTTGTGCAGTTTTTCAAGATCTGATAGTTTATCCGAAAGTTCCTGATAAGTCAATGCCCATTGACGGATCATGACAAAAGCACGCATGATTGCAATGTTCATTTGTATGGCTAAATCGGAATTGAGCAAGCCGCTTAACATAGCGACGCCTTGTTCGGTAAATGCAAAAGGTGGATAACGAGAGCCACCCCAACTTGAGGTGCTAAAATTGCACCTCAAGATTTCCCACTCTTCAGGACTTAATTCTAACATAAAATCCGTTGGAAATCTTTTGAGGTTCTTTCTTACAGCTCGTTTTAAATATTTTGTCTCTAATTGATACATTTTTGCCAAATCAAAGTCAAGAATGACTTTTTTTCCTCGGATTTCGAGGATGCTGTTTTTGATAAGTTCGAGTTCCATTACTTAGTTTTTTGATGATGTGAAAACCTTCCCCAACACAAAAGGCGGCCTGCGGCCGCCTTTTGGATCGTTTGGTTGGTGGGTGCTGTCTAGGGCAATACAACGAGGTCGTTGATTTCGACTTCGGTGACGAAGCGGCGCTGGCCGCCGAAGCGGTAGAAGCGCCCAACGAGTTTGCCTTCGATGGCGAGGTGAACGCCTTTGGCGCCGAATTCTTCGACAACTTTGGCCCAGCGGCCCCAGGCGCTGAGGAGGTGCCATTGGCTGCGTTGGCGCATGATGCCGTCGGCGTCGAGGTATTGTTCTTTGGTGGCGAGCGTGAAGCGCATGAGCTGCTTGCCGTCTTCGAGCTGAACGTGGCGCGCCTCGGCGGTCATGTAGCCGATGAGGTTGACGTGGTTCATGTGCAAGTTGGGGTTGGCCGACATTCGGGGCAACTCAGGCTGCGTTTTCGGTGCTTGCTGCTTCATGGTTGGCTTTTTTGGGTTGAACCATGATGAAATCATAGAGCTCGATGATGGTGGCAAAACGTTTTTCGCCCGCTTTGTTTTCGTATTGTTGGTTGACCAACTTGCCCTCCACGACTACTTCCATTCCTTTTTCGAGCTTTTCGCCGACTTTTTCGGCAATTTTACCCCAGGCGTTAATGGTGTGCCACTGAGTGTAGTCGTGCCATTCGCCGTTTTTGTCTTTGAAGTTTTCGTGGGTAGCCAGCGAAAAACGCGCGAGCAAACGCCCTGAATCGAATTTGACAATTTCTGGTTGGCCGCCCAAGCGCCCCATCAGGCTGACTTTGTTTTTAAAAGCATTCATAACTAAAAATTTAATTGGTGAATGCCAAAGTTCAGGCGAGTGGGAGCCAAGAGTCGGTAGTTAAGTACTTAATGTCGGATAATTATAGACGCGGCCCATTTTTCTTTCACAAATGCTGAGCTACCAAAGGTTTTGCGACTTTATCCAATAAAATTGCGTCCTTTGCGTTTGTAGCAAAAAAACACGACCATGTCTAAAATCAAAAACAATCTGTATTTCAAAATTGGCGGTATCGTCCTGATCGCCTTGCTTTTACTCATCCCGACTGGCATGATCAAAAGTATCATTTACGAACGCGAACAAACCCAAAGAGAAGCCATCGACGAAGTCAGTGAAAAATGGGGCGGCGAGCAAACCTTACAAGGGCCGGTGCTCACCATTCCGTATACGCGTTACGTCAAAGAAGTGGACAAAGCATCAGGCAAAGAAACCTTAGTTCAGATCACTGAAAGATTGCACGTATTGCCGAGTAAACTCGATATTCAAGCAAGTGTGAAACCAGACCGCCGCCACCGTGGAGTTTATGAAATTGTCGTTTATAATTCAGTATTACACGTCAGTGGTGAGTTCACCAAATTGGATTTCAAAGACCTCGAAACAAAAGGCCATATTTTCAAATTCAATGAAGCAACCCTCAATGCAGGAATTGACGATTTGCGTGGCATCGAAAAACAAATCGACCTCAATTGGGAAGGAAAAAAGCTTCCGTTTAATCCAGGGGTGAGCAATCAGGATATTTTTTATTCTGGGATCAATGCCAAAGTGAATGTTTCGCCAACAGACGACCACCTGTATCGTTTCAGTTTTGACGTCGAGCTCAAAGGTAGCCAGCAATTATACTTTACGCCTGTCGGGAAAGAAACCGATGTGGTTTTGAATTCTGATTGGCAAACGCCTAAATTCGATGGTGCTTTCTTGCCAGACCAACACAAAACCGATAAATCGGGCTTTAAAGCACATTGGAATGTCTTGAACCTCAACCGCAACTATCCGCAAAGCTGGACGGGTTCAGCTTACAAATTGCGCGACTCCTCTTTTGGTGTCGATTTGAAATTACCGGTAGACAACTACCAGAAATCGCACCGAACTATTCACTACGCTTTGCTTTTCATTGGCCTGACCTTCTTGGTTTTCTTCTTTATTGAGATATTCCAATCTTCAGGAATTCACCCGATTCAATATATCTTGGTGGGTATTGCGCTTGTGGTCTTCTACACCCTATTGCTTTCTATTTCTGAACATATTCAGTTCAACAGTGCCTTCTTGCTATCGGCTATGGCTACGGTCATATTAATTAGCACTTATGTGCGCGCCATTTTAAGATCCTTAAAAATGAGTTTGTTTATTGCAGGGCTTTTGTCAATGCTCTACATTTTCATATTTGTGATCATTCAGCTAGAAGATTTAGCACTTTTGATTGGCAGTATTGGGGTGTTCATCATTCTAGGACTTGTGATGTACTTCTCTAGGAAAATTGACTGGTACAACATCAATCAGAATAACCTAGAAGCTTAACGCGTCCAGATCTCATAACTCTTTAACGCTTGGTGCTGCAGCATGGACAAACCGTTCATTACTGCGGCACCTTGTGCTTTAGCGCGTTTCATGAGTTCTGTTTGGGCCGGGTTGTACACTAAATCAATCACTAAATGTGCAGGGGTCAAGAATTCAAATGGAAGCTCAATGGATGCGTCAACGTTCGGAAAAGTACCGATAGGCGTACAGTTCACTAAAACTTTACAGGCCTTTAACATATGTTCGTTGATGTCGGAGTAAGTATAAACCCGATTTTGGTGATCTGGTTTCCGAGAAATATAAAAAACCTCAAGACCCAATTGCTTGAATACATGCGCCACCGCCTTTGAAGCGCCGCCGGTCCCGAAAATGAGTGCGCGCTCGTGCTCAAAAGTCAAAAAGGGCTTGATGCTTTGGGCAAAACCATACGCATCAGTATTGTAACCCACCTTCTCTCCGTTTTCAAAAGCAATGACATTGACAGCACCAATTTGGGACGCGCTGTCGTCTAGGCGATTTAAAAAAGGAAGGACACTTTCTTTGTAAGGAAAAGTAACATTGAGTCCGGATAAGTTTTGATCGAAAATCGATAGAATCTCTTCTATATCCTTCAATTCGAAATTGGAATAAGTTGCAATGATATTGTTTTTCTCAAAGTAGTCCTTGAAAAAAGAAGCCGAAAATGAATGCCCTAGTGTTTTGCCGATGAGGCCGTAGTGTTTTGTCATGTTTATTGGATCGAAAAAATGATTGGCAAGCGAAAATACATTGCTACAGGCTGACCATTCAATAAACCTGGCGACCATTTAGGCATGCTTCTGACCAAACGCAGTGCCTCTTTGTTGCACGGTGGGCAGTAGTCGCTTGCTCTGTCTATTGTGGCGCGCTCTACAATTCCTTCTCTGTTCACCACAAACCTGACGAACACCTTGTTGTACATTTCGTTGTCGGTAAATCCGATGATGGAATCCATCCTGATGTTGTCAATGATATACCTTCTTAACGAATCGGTTCCACCCGGAAATTCGGCGTCTTGTTCGACGATATCATAGATTTTATTGGTATCGAGTTTTGTTATAGGCTCTTGACCAAATGCAAATGAGTGAAGGGTCAATAAAAAAGAGAGGAGGACGGTGCTTTTCATAAAAGAAGGTTGAAGTATTTATTCGAAAGTAAAATCAATTGGAATACGAGCGGAAGTCATCTGAGGCTTTCCATCTAACATCGCGGGTGTCCAACGAGGCATACTTTCAACCAAGCGCAGGGCTTCTTTTTGGCAAGCCAAGCAATTAGATGTCGATTTTTCTACAATTGCATTACTGATTGATCCGTCTTTTTCTATGTCAAATCTGACGATTACTTTAACATTGGCTAATGGTTCGGTTGCGGTATTCAATATGGAAGTTAAATCCATGTTTTCACTGATATAAGTCTGAAGCTTTTGATATCCTCCTGGAAACTCGGCGTCTTCCAAAGGGTCAATAAAAACTTCACTTTCAAGAACTTCATCATCGGGCACAACTACAGGCAAAGTGCGGCATGCAGTGAGGCTTAAGCCAAGAAGGATGATGAAAGTTGTTTTCATTGTACAAACATACAAATGTTTACCTTTACAGGATGCAAGGGCTCGTTCTGAAATCGACTGGAAAATGGTATCAAGTTTTACTTGAAGACCAGCAAATTGTGCAGGCAAGTATCCGTGGTAAATTGCGCTTGGAAGGACTCAAAACCACCAACCCTATTGCCGCTGGTGATCGCGTTATTATAGAAGCCGGCTCAGATGAAAGTTGGGCCATCCTTTCTGTTGAACCCCGACACAACTACATTGTGCGCAAGGCCACCAACCTTAGCAAACAAATGCAAATTTTGGCCGCCAACGTTGACCGCGCTTATTTGGTAGTCACGCTCAAATCTCCAGTCACGCAAATTGCGTTTATCGACCGCTTTTTGGTAGCTGCAGAGTCTTTTCGGATCCCAACTACCCTACTTTTCAATAAAATCGACCTCTACGACCAAGACGACCAAGACTACTTTGAAGCCTTGCAATACATCTATGGCAATTTAGGTTATCCTTGCCACGGCATTACCTCCGAAGACCCCAACACCATTGCTTTTCTTAGAGCTGAAATTGCCGGTAAGCAAGTCATGATTTCTGGCAACTCTGGCGTGGGCAAAACCACACTTGTCAATGGCCTCGACCCGAATTTAGACCTCCGCACCGGCGAAATCTCAAAAGCCCACGAACAAGGCAAGCACACCACCACTTTTGCCGAAATGCATGCGCTTTCGAGCGGCGGCTATATCATAGACACGCCCGGTATCCGCGCTTTTGGCTTGGTAGACCTCGAAAAAGAACATTACGCGCACTACTTCCCTGAAATGCGCGCGCTGTTGGGCGAGTGCCGCTTCAACAACTGCAAGCACCTCAATGAACCGCATTGCGCTGTAAAAGCGGCAGTTGAAGAGGAACAAATTGCAGCCCACCGCTACCAAACCTATTTGCAATTAATGCACGAAGACGCCTCTGACCCCTACCGCAGAAGCGAGTTTTAAGATTTTTTGGACCCATGAGAGTTGTTGTACAACGTGTAAAAAAAGCTTCTGTTGAAATTGAAGGTCAATTAGTTGGCGACATTCAAAAAGGTTTACTCGTATTGTTAGGCATTGAACACGAGGATGGAAAAGACGACGCGAAGTACCTCATTCAAAAATTGACTCAACTCCGGATTTTCTCCGATGCCGACGGCAAAATGAACCTCAGTATTCAAGACATTGGCGGCCAATTTTTAGTGGTGAGTCAGTTTACTTTGCACGCCGCTACCCGCAAAGGAAACCGCCCAAGTTATATCAGGGCCGCACGCCCCGAACAAGCCATTCCGCTTTACGAGTACTTTGTTGCGGAGCTCCAAAAATTGTCGGCATCCGAGGTGCAAACAGGCCGTTTCGGGGCCGATATGCAAGTTTCTTTGGTCAACGACGGGCCGGTAACAATTATTATGGATTCAAAAGGAGAGATTTAGCCTTGTTACTTCATGTTAAAGATGATTGGAATGCGTACCCATGTGCGCACAGGCCGACCGTTCTTTTGCCCTGGTTTCCACTTCGGCATGGCTTGAATAACTCTAATAGCCTCCTTATTACATGGTGGACAATAGGCAGAAGCAGATTCAACATGAACATGTGAAAGTGAACCGTCTTTTTCGACGACAAATCTGACGACGATCCTGTTATTTTCTGAAAAATTTTTTTTTGCCGTCCATTTATCCACTTCGTCCCATTTAAGTTCTTTACCGATATACTTTGAAAGTTTATCATATCCGCCCTTGAATTCAGGATCGATATCTGGTGCATCAGCGATATCTGTGGTGTCATTTACTAGACTGTCTTTTGCTATAGATGTGGGCACTTGAGAAAATGCCGCACTTGCAAAACAGATCGAAACAAAAAGATGCGCAAATTTCATTTGAAAGTAATTTGATTTTAAAATTATTGAAATTATGTTTTGGTCCGTAATTTTACTTTGTTAAAAAGGGATTTGTACGTATTTTTGTTTTATTATTTATACGTATGAACACCAAGCTCACCCTTTCCATTGAAGAAAGTATTATCCTGAAAGCCAAAGCTTACGCGAAAGAAAATGGCAAAAGCTTATCACAACTTGTTGAAAACTACCTAAACTCTTTGGTTCAGTCTAAAAGTCAACGTCTTGAAGAACCTTCTGTACTTTACCAGTTAAAAGGTGCTTTCAAAGACCATGAAATTGGTGACTACAAAGAAGAACTTGCCAAGGCACTTGCTAAAAAATACCTTTCTGAATGAAGTCAGTTTTAATAGATACAGATGTCTTGTTAGATTTCTATTTAGATCGCAAACCATTTTCTGAAGACAGCCTTCAACTTTTACTCAAATGTGAACAAAAACAATTTCGTGCGTTTATAACTCCAGTCATTATCGCCAATACTTATTACATTCTACGGAGACATGCAACGCATCATTATGTTGTCGAAAGACTTCAAATTTTACTTCACACAATTTCCGTTATAGCAATGGACCAAAAACAAGTGTTGGCAGCTCTGGATTCCAAATTCACTGATTTTGAAGATGCGTTGCAATATTTTTCTGCTGTCAACAGCAACAAGATAGATGCCATAATTACCCGCAATATCAAAGACTTCAAGAAATCCGCACTACCTGTATTTACACCACAAGAATATCTTGCAACCTTCTTATAGCCCTACCCCGCCAACTCCAAATGGGCTTTCAATGAAGCCAACGCGTAGTCGATGACAAGCAGCTGGAAATCATTTGAATCGTGGTGAAGCTGGACTTTTTCTAGCGCAGTGTAATAGGCTAATCTGCTTTTCTTTCCGCCTTTGATATTGACAGTTGTAAAGCCATTTTGCCATAAAATGAGGTTCATGACCAAACGTGCCGTACGGCCATTGCCATCAATGAACGGATGGATAGTAACCAAGCGCTCGTGCATTTCGGCGGCTAAAATAACGGGGTGTAAACGCCCAAGGTTTTGTTCGTAGAATAGGAAGTAGTCTTCCATGAGTTTGTCGAGCAAATAAGGCGCTGGCGGCACATGCTTGCTGCCTGATATCAGCACAGGTACACTGCGGTATTTGCCCGCATGTTGGTCTTGTATACCTTTTAAAATGAGTTGGTGAATTTGCTTGAGCACATGGCTATTCAGTCGCATTTGATCTTGAACTAAATCTTTGATGAAATGAATAGCTTGCTGATGATTGACAGCTTCTAGATGCTCGTGCATACTTTTACCACCAATAGTGATGCCTTCATTGATCACCAAATGGGTTTCTTGAAGTGTGAGCGTATTGCCTTCAATCCGATTGGACTCAAAGGTGTAGGCCGTATGAAAGTAGCCTTGCATTTTTTCCAATTGCAGCGCATCTAGCGGTTTGGCTGTTTGCCACGCTTTCAAGAGTTCGTCTAGCTGAGCTAGTTTCGTTTTGATTTTTTTGGATGGTTTAGCACTTTGAAAATCTGCATCTTTTAATAAATAACTGACCCGCTCTTCGGCAAGATGTAAGATTTGGGGTGCCAACTGCGGATATTGCTGGACAATTTGAACTATTTCTTGTGATAAATAATGTGTCAGGACATCGCTGTGCGAAAGTTCTAACGCAACTGCTATTTTTTGAATCTGGAGCGCCGTAGGCTTTCGTTTACCTGCCAGAATACGACTCATGAGGCTGGAGTCGATGCCCACCTGCTGTGCAATTTCATGCACTTTATAGCCCTTATGTCGGCAGATTTCTTGTAGATTCATATCATGACATTTTTTGTCATGATAAATTTAAACATTTTAAACTTCCTGGGCAAGAATATCCATTAATTCCTCTCCTGCCTCCACATGCGCCATATGCCCGCAATCGAGTAAATGGATGCTTGGGCCAGCAATTTTAGCCTGAAGTTCTTCTACACTCACCAAACGATCTAACTTGCCGTGAATAAAAATGAAGCGTTCGGGGTTGGCATTGACAAATTCGGTGAAGTCAGTTCTTTCGCGCATGGCAAGTGCTGCAAACGCGATGGCTTCAGGGGTCATGCAATTCGCTTCTTCGATGAGTGCCTGAATCTCTTGGCCTTGTTCAGCCGGATTTGAAAACAAGTTAGGTATGGCCTCTCTGATAAAATGGGACTTGGCTTTCATGACAATTGATGCCACGCGAAGGCGGTCTTGCTTTTTTTGTTCTGAGTCGGACCAACAATTAGAGTTGAGTAAAATGAGCCGTTCGAAACCCTTCAATTGAGAAAGTTCCAAGCCCACGTACGCCCCCATGGAATGCCCTACTACGGTAAAGTTCTCAATAGATAAATGAGCTAAAATCCTTTGAACTTCTAAAGCCATTAATCGGATGGAAGGCGTGTTTAAAAGTTCAAAAGACCAACCATGACCTGGTAAATCGATGCGGATTTGCTGAATAGGAAGGTTGTCAAGAGGAAGGTAGTCCCACATAGTGGACGACTCTAAAAAGCCATGCAAGAAAACCCAAGCGGGGCCTTCGCCATGGACATTATAATGTAAATTAAACGGAAATTCAGGCATTCATCAGCGCTTCAATTTCGTCGGCCTCGATCGGGATATTGCCCATGAGGTTGAACGGTGCGCCGCTGGCCTGAACCACAACGTCGTCTTCTAGGCGGATGCCCAAGCCTTCTGCAGGAATATAGATGCCAGGCTCTACGGTAAAGACCATATTGGCGGCAATTGGCTCGTGCCACAATCCGACGTCGTGGGTGTCGAGACCCAAGAAGTGAGAAGTGCCGTGCATGAAGTATTTTTTGTAGGCTGGCCAGGCTGGATCTTGGTTTTTGATATCCTCCATAGAAATCAGGCCTAAATTAACCAATTGTTCTTCCATTAAAGTACCAACTTGTTTGTGGTATTCGGCCATGATTGTACCTGGAACCAAAAGTTTGGTGGCTTCGTTTTTGACGTGAAGAACCGCGTTGTAGACAGCTTTCTGACGAGTCGTGAAGCGACCGTTTACCGGAATACAGCGCGTAAGATCAGAAGAGTAGTTAGCGTATTCGGCCCCTACATCTAGTAGGATGAGGTCGCCGTCTAGACATTGTTGGTTGTTTTCGATGTAGTGCAACACACAAGCGTTTTTGCCCGAAGCGATGATTGGCGTGTAAGCAAAACCTTTGGAGCGCTTGCGCAAAAATTCATGGGCAAGTTCGGCCTCGATTTCGTATTCCCAAACACCAGGCTTAATGAAGCTTAGTAGTCGGCGCACACCAGCTTCGGTAATGTTGCAGGCTGTTTGCATCAAATCGAGTTCTATCGCTTCTTTTACAGAGCGAATTTTGTGCATAATTGGGGCCGATTTGTGTACTTGGTGTGCAGGGTAGTCTTGCTTGACTTGTTTGATGAAGCGGTCTTCGCGGGTTTCTACCTCGGTATTGGCTCGCAAGTGTTCGTTGGTGTTTAAATAGATGCCGCTGGCCTCTGACATCATTTGCTTGAAAATAGTAGGGAATTGTTGGAGCCAATAGACGGTCTGGATACCTGAGGTTTCAAAAGCAGTTTGTTTGGTGAGTTTTTCGCCTTCCCAGATGGCGATGAGCTCACTGGTTTCTTTTAAAAAGAGCACCTCGCGGTGGGCTTGGTTGCTGGCATTTGGAAAGAGCACTAGAATAGATTCTTCTTGATCTACGCCAGACAGATATAAGATGTCGCGGTGCTGGGCAAAAGGCAAGGTGCTGTCTGCAGATACCGGATAGATATCATTCGAATTGAAAATAGCAAGTGAGCCAGCTGCCATTTGAGCAGTAAATTTTTGACGGTTTGCAATATAAAGCGCCTTATCGATGCGGTCGTATTTCATGAAAAAAAGGTTTGAAAGTAAATTTAAGGGTTCTCTTTGAACCAACTAGAATAAAGCACATAATTGTTGGCAATGCGCTGTACTTCACCGGCAAATAATTCTGGAGAAAGCGTCTTGATTTTTTTGGCAGGGATACCTGCATAAATAGACCAAGACTCTACGCGTGTGCCTTCGGTCAAAACCGCACCAGCCGCAACAATACTGTTGGCTTCGATGTAACAGTTGTCCATGACAATAGAGCCCATACCAATAAGAACGTTGTCTTCGATGGTGCAGCCATGAACTAAGGCGTTATGACCTATAGAGACATTGTTGCCGATATGAAGCTTTGTTTTTTCGTAGGTGCAATGCAAAACCGCGCCATCTTGGATATTGACTTGCTCGCCCATGCGGATGCTATTGACATCGCCACGAACCACCGCCGAGAACCAAACCGAACAGCGTGCGCCCATCTGGACGTCGCGGACCACAGTAGCGTTTTCAGCCAAAAAACAATCTGGACCAATTTGGGGTTCGAAGCCCCTACATGCTTTTATGAGTGCCATAAAGGCAAAGGTAGTAAAATGCGTTTAGTCTTTTTGCGCTGCCGGCCGACGCATGTAAAAAACAGGGAAGCTTTCGAATTGCTGTTGGTGATAAGCCTCAAAACCATAGCGCTTGTAGACAACCATATTGCGTGCAATGCTGGTCTCGGCTAAAATGGCCGCATTTTTTTCTAGCGCTAAATCAAAAAGGTTGTGGAGTAACTCACGGGCTGTTTTTCCGCCAAGGCCTTTGTCTGAAACGGCATAAAACCAAACATAAAGGTCGCCAGGCTGAACATGGCGCAGCGCCTTGACTTTTTTTTCGGTGCGGGCTATGGCAAAAATGTTGCGCAGGTTGAAACAGCGCACAACCATCCAGTACTGCGCGCATTTCTCGGTAAAACTGAGCGGGAGTTTGTCTGCTTCAAATACGATCAAAACGCCCTCTCCGTCTTTGGACAAATAAACACCTTGTCTTTTCATTGCTATGTCGATCACGTGGGAGGTCATGATAGCGATTTTCTCACGAAGCCTAGATTTGCCCAATAAATAACAAATATGAGGATTGTCGATGAACGCCTCCTGGAAGATGGAAATAATTCGCTCGGTATCTTTTGGCGTAGCTAAGTTCATGAAGAACAATATTACTTGTGTTTTACGTCAAAAAGAAACCATATTTTACAAGTAAAAATTAGTTTGTTGCGAAAAACGCAAGTTGTAACCAAAGGCTGAGCATTGCGTATAAGGCCCGTTCTTATTCAAATACATGAAACGCATCCTTCAAAGCAAGTGGTTTAAAATTCCGTACAAAATTGTCCTTTACGGTTTCGCTGCCTACGGCGTAGCGCTCGTAGGTATTTTTGTAGCGCTCAAACTGCGCCTTACCGACGACAAAGGCCTTGTAGACAACAACAACCGCTATTTTCAGTCGATGCACGACAAATACAATCAGGATTTTAAAGTGGACAGCGCCTCCATTGTAGCGTATCGCAATGAGATTTTGCAGCGCATCAATTTAGTGAATGAATATTATCCGAAAAATGCGCGCATTATTCTAGATGCATGGGCACAGTCTAAGTCAGAAAAAACAGCCCTTCAAATGCTCTCTGCCTTCGACCTCAAACTCAAAGACAACAAAAGCTACCAGCGCAAATTGCGTGCGCTCCTTGCCAAAAACAAAACGTCAACAAAAGCCAAAGGTGGCAACGCTTTTGAATGGATGGACTATATTGAGTGGTCCTACTTCAAAGAAGCCGTGGCTAAAGACAAGCGATACATTGATTCGGCAGCTGCAGCCTGCGGAATAGAACCACGCATGATTGTGGCTTGTTTGGTGGGCGAACAAGTGCGGCTTTTCAATTCGAGAAGAGAGCGCTTCAAAGATTTTGTAGCGCCCTTGAAAACCTTGGCGCTGGAAACAAATATGTCTTTTGGTGTGACGGGCATCAAGGAAAACACCGCTCGCAACATCGAAAACTACCTCAAAGACCCAAGCAGCCCGTTTTATTGCGGGGCTAAATACGAACACATACTTGATTACGACTCTAGCCGCAACTACAGCAACCAACACAACGACACCATGAGCCTGCGCGTTAAGCGCTTGGTGCAATACAAAGACCACTATTATTCTTACTTATATGCGGGTATTTTCATCCGTCAAATTGCAGCTCAATGGGAAAAAGCAGGTTATCCTATTGACGAGCGCCCAGAAATTTTGGCTTCCATATTCAATCTTGGTTATAATAAATCGAAACCAAAAAAGTATCCTGCAGCGGGTGGTTCGAATTTTAAAATTCGAGAAAAAGACTACACTTTTGGTGGGGTCGCTTTCGATTTTTACTACTCAGGCGAAATGCTTGAAGAGTTCCCGTACGCAGAGGTGAAGATCAGTAAGTAAGCGGGGTCAGCAAAGACCTCATTTTTTGCTCATCAGACTTCGAAATCCGAAACGAGAGTTTACATTTCTCCGCAAGTTCCTGACTGATAATTTGCGCCCTTTCTTTTTTCAAGAGGTCCATCACTAGATGCATTTTATCGTAAGCAAAAGTAATATGGAGTTCGAGCTCTTCTTCTTTTTCGATTATTTGAGCCGCTTCTAATGCTTCTTTTGCGGCAGTTCTGTAGGCTGATATGAGCCCACCCACTCCTAAATTGGTGCCGCCATAGTAGCGTACAACTGCAATCAGGATATTGGTGAGTTCATAAGCCTGGATTTGACCAAGAATGGGAGGGCCGGCAGAATTAGAGGGTTCGCCGTCGTCCGAAGCCCTGAACAATTTGTGGTCGGCACCGATGCGAAACGCCGAACAAACATGAACCGCTTGGTGGTGTTCTTTGCGTTTTTGGGCTATAAACGCTTTCACTTCAGCTTCAGAAGAGACCGGCACAGCAAAAGCTAGGAATTTGGATCCTTTTTCTTTGTAGAAGCCTTCGCTGCTCTTTGCAAGTGTTTTGTAGGTAGCCACCTCGCGAAATTACATGCATTATCCGTAATTTCGGAGTATGAACTTCAAAATCGTTTACATCTGTGTGTTGCTTAGTTTGGCCTTTGCCTGTGGCGATGACCCCATTGTACCTACACCAACTGGCCCGCAGCAATACGGCACACCACTTACAAATGTGCCTGATGTAGACAAAGCAACCATCTATGAAGTGAATTTACGAGCGCAATCTTCCGAAGGAACACTTCAGGGTGTAATTTCCAAATTAGACCATATCAAAAGTTTAGGTACGAACATCATTTGGCTGATGCCTATTTACGAGCAAGGTGTAGTTAATAGTGTTGGTTCGCCTTACAGCGTCAAAGATTATCAAAAGGTGAGCGCAGAATATGGCAGCCTTGCCGACTTGCGAGCCCTCACCGACCAAGCCCATGCTTTAGGGATGGCGGTAATTTTAGACTGGGTTGCCAACCACACCGCTTGGGATCACCCCTGGATTAGCGCACACCCAGAATGGTATAGCCAAAATGCAAACGGACAAATCATTATTCCGCCCGGCACCAACTGGAACGACGTTGCCGACCTCAACTTTGATCAAACGGCCATGCGCAAGGCTCAAATAGACGCCATGAAATACTGGATTTTGGAAGCCAATGTGGACGGATTTCGCTGCGACTACGCAGACGGCGTGCCCTTCGATTTTTGGACCGAAGCTGTTTCGACACTCAAAGCCTTGCCTAAAAGAGATGTGCTAATGCTGGCTGAGGGCACCCGCTCAGATCACTACCAAGCCGGCTTTGACCTCACCTACGGCTGGAACTATTATACCGCAATTAAAAACGTCTGGACAGGAGCTTCTACCGCAACGCTAACCACTGCCAACCAACTCGAATATGGCAATATTCCGTCGGGTAAAGGTAAAGTGCGCTTCACAACCAACCACGATGAATCTGCCTGGGATGCCTCGCCAATGACACTCTTTAACGGTAAAAACGGCGCCATTGCCGCAAGTGTGGTCAATATTTTTTCTGGCGGCGTACCCTTATTGTATACTGGGCAAGAAGTCGGTAAAACAGGAACCACCCCGTTCTTTAATAATTCGAATATCAACTGGACCGCCAATGCCGACATGCTAGCAGCGTATCAAAAACTTTATGAAGTCTACAGCACTGAAGCAGCCGCACGTGGCAATAGTATTTCAGCATATCAGCTTTCTAATGACCTGATTTGTTGGAAAAAAACAAGTGGAACATCCTCTATACTTGTGCTCGTTAATGTCAGAAATTCAGCAATTAATGTTACCCTTCCTCCAGTACTCACGGGCAACTTCACAAACCTTTTTTCAGACCAAAGCGAAACCGTAAGCACGAGCCTTTCGCTTACACCCTACGCGTTTCGCATCTATAAAATGAACTAATTTTACGCTCATGAACATGAAAGCACTGCTCTTTTTATTCCTTTTGATACCCTTCTTGAATTTGGCTCAACGCGCCAAGCAAAATGTGGTTTATGACGTCGTTAAACTAAAGACCGGACAAATCTTGTATGGCAAAATGCTTGCTATGGACAACAATTATGTCCTGACCTTCAAAGACCAATACAACAGGACATAT
>CANHSA010000014.1 GCA_947463345.1 Flavobacteriales bacterium | reverse complement strand
GAAATCCGCCAATTTTTACAAGAGGTCAGCGACCCTGAAATACCGGTCCTGACCATCATCGACCTTGGTGTAGTTCAAGAAATTTACTTCCAAGATGAGTCCTGGATCATTGAACTTACACCAACCTATAGCGGGTGCCCAGCCATGCAACAAATCGAGGCAGATATCCTCGTCAAATTGCAAGAAAAAGGAATCGCCAATGCCAAAGTAAAACACATCTTAAGCCCAGCCTGGACCACCGACTGGATTTCCGAAGAGGGGCGTCAGAAATTGCGACTTTACGGTATTGCACCGCCCGTCAACGAACCCGATAAAAGTGCACTTTTTTCAGAGCCACCCCGTGTAGCTTGTCCGAAATGTAATAGCAAAGACACCCGAATGGTGAGCTTATTTGGCAGTACCGCTTGTAAAGCGCAGTATCAATGCAACCAATGTTTAGAGCCGTTTGATTACTTTAAGTGCTTGAAATAGAATCATATATACTTGTTTGAAAGGCGTTCTCCGTACGCCTTTTTTTATTTTATAGTACTATGTATTGCATAATACCGAAATAAAACATTTAACTTTGTATAAAATTCGAAAGATGAATGTAGAAAATACACAATCTCAAATGCGCAAAGGCATCTTGGAATATTGCATTCTCGGCATCCTCCAAAAAGGAGAGGCGTATCCTTCTGAAATATTAGAGCAGCTGCGAGGTGCTCAAATTCTAGTTGTGGAAGGGACGGTTTATCCTTTATTAACGCGGCTCAAAAATTTGGAGCTCTTGTCTTACCGCTGGGAAGAATCAACGTCGGGTCCGCCGCGTAAATATTATTGCATTACCCCAAAAGGCACTCAATTTTTTAACGACCTCTCGCGTACTTGGCAAGAGCTACAGCAAGCGGTCTCTTTACTTACTCAAACTACCCAATCATGAATAAAACAGTTTCCATTCATATCCAAGGATTTGCTTTTATCCTAGAAGAACAAGCCTATGAAGTGCTTCGTAAATACTTGAATGATTTGTCTGCAATTCTTCAAAATGAGGAAGGAAAAGATGAAATCTTGCAGGATATCGAACTGCGCATAGTAGAACTTTTACAAGAAAAAGTGAGTGGGCAACAAGTGGTTCAATTGGAAGTCATTCATGAAATTATACAATTATTGGGCAGCCCGGAGGCTTTTGGTGACGAAGAAACGTCTACAACTAAGCAAACATCAGCAGAAAGTGCCGAACCAATGGTTGCGCATAAACGCTTTTTTAGAGATCCAGAAAATCCTATTTTGGGTGGTGTAGCAGGTGGTGTGGCAGCGTATTTCAATATAGATGTTGTGTTTGTGCGCATTTTCTTTGTACTGTTTACCATGGCTTTTGGTTCGGGCATCCCGATCTATATCATCCTTTGGATTGTAACACCACGTGCAGTTACGGCCAGTGAAAAACTACAGATGCGCGGAAGAGCAGTAAATGTAGAGAGTATCAAAACGGAGTTTAGAGAAGCCACAGAACGCGTCGATAAAAATGCGAAGAAATGGACACAACAATTTAGAACAGGTTCTGGTATGAGCGAGCGCACAAACAGATTTGTAAACTTTATCAAAAAGTTGCTGGGTTCAGTGCTGGTCTTATGGGGCCTTGCGGCTCTAATCACTCTTTCTGTATTCATTTTTATAGACCCAAAGCTGATTCCAGCTCAAATCAACGGTGAATTCACTTCATTAGGTGAGTTGAGCGCCTTGTTCTTTGAAACAAGTCAGGTGAATCATTTTATTTATTTGGGTGTTGCGCTCATTGGTTATGCTATCGGCTTATCTAGTATGCTAACTGGCATTCGTTTGTTGTTTTCATTTGAAGCCAAATGGTTGCGTGCGGGTTACCTGACATTTAGTACTGCAGCGGTTTGCGGAATTGTATTACTCATTTTTGTTGGCGTCTCCACAGGCAAATCTTTTGCTATCGAAGGGGAGCTCAGTAAGGAAATTGGAACATATACTGGCGATTCTTTGCGTCTTGACATCTCCACTGATTTACATCTGAATGGCGCAGCTAATTTTAACACAAATGCGTATCCTCAAGGATACAGACCTAGTAAAAACCCGGATCAAGGAGTCATTTTAGCACATAATGGCCGTTTTTACATGAGCGGAATTGCCGTCAATTACATTGCCTCTACGGATACACTTTTCCATGTCAAAATTTTGAAAAAAGCCAATGGTGCGTCTTACTACAAAGCCAATTTGCGCGCAGCACACATCGATTTTCCGTGTGAATTAGCAACGGACCAACTTTCATTTGCCAGCGGATTTTCTTATCCGGCCAAAGACCGCATGCGCGACCAAGAAGTAGAACTGCAAATTGCTGTGCCTACTGGAAAGTGTGTGATCTGGAATGGCCAGGTGGTGTTCCCTTATACTTCGTTTGAAACGCCAAATAGTGTAAGCGACCGCGCGTATGTCTACGGCGACGGCGAATACTCAGCGTGGTAAAATACTGCGGTCTTTGCTCAGCTGCTGTGCGTCGAGCCAATAAATGAGTTTGAACGAGAAGCTATTGAGTGCATTGGTTTGCAGGGTGCTCGAGAGGTCTTGCCAATAGGCAACACTGACGGCGTCGTTGCTCGCAAAGACGGAGTTTTTCCAGACAATATTGATTTCACTACCCGGCATAAATACCCAGCGGTAAACGAGGTCAATGGTGAACGCATTATAATTGATGTCGTAGGCTGATTTTCCTTCGGTGGTGAGGCCATTGAAATCGGGTAGTAAGTTTAGACTGCCATCTTCTTGAAGCAAAGAAAAGCTTTCATATTGTAAGGTGGAACGATAGTGACGGAGACGCAAGCTCAAGGACATTCGGTTGGTCATGATGTAATCGAGTGCGATAGCTTGAATCGTCGTATTGCGGTTGCGTTGACCAAAAAGAATTCCTTGATAGCTCATGGCAGGTGTTGCAAACGGAATGGCGTAACCTAAATTGTTGTATTGCAGTTCTTTTTCAAAGGAGTAAATCAAGAAGATAGCGTCTGAAAGACGTAGTCTGGGGCTAAAATTATAGGCGTATTGTTTCCAAGGATTGCCGATGTACTGATTCATACTCCCGCCTGCGTCAATTGCCACTTTACGTTGGTAGTTGGTAGAAAACCAAGTATTGAAAAAGTAAAATTGCGGAATGGTAAATACAGCTCCGTCGGTTCGTGGTTCAAAATAATCTTGGGTTGGTTGGAGCGTTGCTCCGCCATTACCTCCGAAGGCATTGAACTTCTTGGTTACGGTAAAGAAATTCAAACTCGCCATATTGCTTGTAAAAACACTTGGGTTGTATAAGTAAGTTTGAGAAAAAGAGGCATTGACGCTCCATTTCATGAGTTTTTTCCATTGGGGTTCAAAATCACGGTAAGCCATGCTTGCTTCAAAAACTCTTCGGTTGTTGTTGTAATTGAAACCGAGGTCGTTCGGATCATAGGTATCGGACTCTTCTAGGTAGCCCAAGCCGCCAATGAGTGAGCCTCGCTGCTTCTGGATGTTTAAATTCAGGTTATGGCCAAGTGTATTTGAGGCATCGAGTTGAGCTGATAGAATACCTTTTCCGTTGATATTGTAGTTGTTGTCTTTAGAATTGACATTGAAATTAAAAGCAGAAACATTGGCATCGTAAAAAGACCCAGAGCGCCACACATTGGTATTGGTGAAGGTCACGGATGAGTTATTTTTTAAATTTTGATCGAAAACAACCACGTTATAATTGGTAAGTGGCGAGATGAGGACGTCGCGACGGCTTTCATCTAGGGTAGAAACGGCGGTGCCAATTTGTTCAGCGTTAACGGCATTGAACACGCCAATTCCTAAGCCTTTGCTATTGCGCCCAGATATTTTAGACGCGTTGTAGAGTTGAGAAGAGCCCGGTACATTTTCGAGGTATTCGCTAGGCTTGAGCATGGTTTGGGTCACCTTGGAAGGCGCTTGGATTCCGATACGGCGGCTGTAGAAAATGCCTGCTTTATTAAAGAGTTCCATTCCTTCAGTAAAGAACTGTCGGTTTTCGTTGAACTGAACTTCAAATGGCGTTAGGTTGAGTACCTGTTGGTCAAAAACAACTTGGCCAAAATCTGGAACCAAAGTAAGGTCTAAAGTAAAGGCTTCATTGATGCCGTATTTGATGTCCATGCCGCCATTAAAGGAGCGCAGCAAGCTTTTGGAGCCATCTTCTTTGCGCACTTCGTCGGCGTAGGCAGACACGTAAGGAATGAGCGCCAAGCGCAATGGTGGGGTGATGTTTTTGATGTTGGTGATGTCTCCGCTTTCTAGCAACATGTTTTCGAGGTCGGGGTTGACCTTCACCCATGAAGATTCTTCGCGGTTACGGGCAATTTGACGCCCAAAATTGACGCCCCAATCTTGTACTTCTTTCTGCGGAAAGCGCAGGGCGGAGTAGGGGATGCGAATTTCGGCAATCCAGCCATTTTCTACAATCCGAACCGAACTGTGCCAAACTAAATTGAGGCGGTCGTTGTAGTCGTTGGCAGCAATTTTGGCGTCGAGTTGTACCCCACGGCTGGTGAGGCCAAAATAGAAACCGTTTTGGTTGTCGTTGTAGGTGTCGAGAAAAATGCCGATGATGTCGCAATTGGGGTTGTAGTCGTCGCGCAGAGAGAGCACTTTGGAAATGGAATCTGCCGGATCTTGGCAGAAAAAACCAAAATAAACAGCATCTTGGTCGTAGAGTAGTTGAACGCGCGTTAAGCTTTTTGAAGGTTTGCCCGGTTCGGGTTTAATTTGAATAAATGGAGCAAAATCGCTTTGCGCAGACCATGCGGTCTCGTTAAAGATACCATCGATAGTGATCTTTTCTTGAGTGTATTTGGCCTCGAGTTGTTGTTGGCCAAGGCTGTAAAAAGAGATCAAAAGTAAAAGGTATTCCCAACGCATGGGCAAATTTACAATTTAAACTCCTTTTCTTGCAACAACGTGAAGGCATTCTTCTCTAGCTTCGAAGGTTGCCCATATTTTAATGTCTTTTTTGAAGCGTACTAATATCTCTGAGATGATGGTTCGCAAGTAATTTTGCTCGCGTTCAGTCAGTTCTTTTTTAGTTTTGAATCGAGTGTAAGAAAAGTCAAAGGCATTGCCATTCAAATGAGGACTGCGGCGCACGGCGGTGCGGTTTGTTGGCATGAGTTGCGCTACGGTATATTTTGTGCGGGTCATGGAGGTCACGATTAACTTACAATCTTTGAGCGGGCTTTTCGCTATTGAATCGTGAAATACACGCCCGATTTCTGTTAAAATTTGAGCGGCATAAGGGGTGAGCATGGCGTAAGAATATTGAAAAGTATCTAGCGTATAACCTGTGTTGGGGCTCACCAGAACAAGTTTCTTAGCGCGAAAAGCTTTGCGCAGCCCTTCTGTATTGGCAACTGCAGGAATGCCTTGCTGCACGGAGCGGTCCATGTAGTCCGATAAATAGTTGTTGAGTTGTGCGGTAAAAACACTTGGGTCTGTGAGCGGAATGGAGTCGGGTTGTTGGGTAAATGTTTGTCGCTCCATTTTGGAGTTGGGCGTGTTGGAAGGCCAGTACACGAAGGCTAAAAGCACAAAACCGATGCCAAGAATAAAGAGGTTTCTGAAACGCATGTAAACAAATATAAAAATTGATTGCTTTGGTCTAACGCAAGTTCGTAATTTTGTATCATGGGAACATTTGACGCGCTCAAAGCACAACTCGAATTGCAAGAATGGCCAAATATCTATTTGTTCAAATTTATAGTCCCTAACGACAACCATCATTTAGCGCAAGTAACTGCGCTTTTTGATATCAACAGTGAAATCAGTTACCATCATTCCGGAAGCGGTAAATACGTAAGCCTAAGCGCCAAAGAAGTCATGCTCTCCCCCGATGACATTATCGCTGTTTACGAACGCGCTGCTCAAATTCCGGGCATAATCTCTCTTTAATGGAAGCAATTATTCAATTTTTGTTCGTCTCTTTTCTCATTCTTTTAGCCGTTATTGGCTACAGAGCATTGCTCAGACGTTTTCAACGCGGGCACATGAAGCACAAAGATTATTGTGAGCTCTATACCCTAGACCACGAACCAGCAATGGGTGAACTCTCGTTTTACTTTGTTTGTCCTGATCAAACAAATGTTCAATTTGCAATTTGGCAAAATAATTTATTGGTTCATGAAATTACCAATACCTCCTATGAAAAAGGTGGCCATATCTTGCGCTTTGACAGCACTCAACTTTCTAATGGGGTCTATTATTACGGCATCATAACCGCTGATCAAGAGACCAAAAAGCGCATGACGATCGCTAACTAAGATTCATCCGTAGATTTCTCAATTTTGATGCGAGATGGTCTTCTCGGTAATTTGTACTTAGGTTTGTGAAATTCGCTTTTATACCCATCTGTTTTTTCGATGCGGTACACGATTCCAATGCTATATTGTGCATAAGACGCACTTCCAAGGATGTCGATAAGCCCAAATTTATAGACGCCTTGCGCTTGTAATCCTATTTGTTTGCTCATCCAAAAAGTACAGCCAGCTGATAAATTGACTGTTGGGCTCAGCATTGGTGCGCTTTGCTTTGGGTCAGAGGAACGCAAACTCACGCCCAGCCCTGCACCCAAATACGGGTCTATTGCACCGCGTCCTAGTTGTTTGTAAAAAGAATATTTGAGCGCAGCATCGAAGTAGCCGATGAATCCATTTACGCCGATAGAATCATTTACCATGCGATCTGACTTATAGGTTTGTGCACCGAGTACAGCCTCCGCACTCCAGCCGTTGTATATATAGCGGTCGACATATAGGCGCGACGGAAAGGGCAAGCCATGTAGTTGGTCAAATGGTGCTGGATTGAGTTCTTTGCCGTCGTCGTCGGTGGTGGTCCAGGCAACGCCAAATTGCCAAAAATAGTTATCGCGGTTGGTGATCATTTTGTCTGGTTGTGCCCATACATTTGCTTGCAGTAAAACACAAAAAAGACTTGACAATAAGAGGAGAATAGAGCGCATACGAATGTTTGTATAGACAAATGTAACCATTAAACACATCGCGTATCTTCATTGCTAATAAATCAATTGACAACGAATTGTTGATGTTGGGTTTGCCATTAAATGAGTAAATTTGAGCTCAATGGGAAAAGTTAAAAAATACGAACTCACCCTCGACGACGAACAACCCTTCGAAGTTTACGGAATTTCTACCGCATTTGCCGATTACCGACTCACCTGGGAACTCAACCAAATGCTCGGAATTCATTTAGAAAAAGAACAGCGTTGCTTTGAGCTCTACATGCCCAAACTCAAGGCCAAGCAAGCGTTTAGTTTTTTTTCATACGAAGATCAAGAGCTCTTGACGCGTTTTTTTTTAGTGAAAAACAAACAAGAGCAACAATTATTGCAAGCAGATCGCCCCATGATCGATTATTTTTTGGTGCTGAAAGAAAACTTCTCTCATCAGCCCGAAACACTCATCGAACAACTCAGGGCCATCAACGGTATCGTCGCCGTTTTTAGCTTTAACAGCGAAGAATTTGACATTTTAGATTACCTTACAAGTTGACATGAAAAAAACCAAAATAGTGGCCACAATGGGCCCCGCCTCGCTTAAAAAAGACATCCTCGCCGACATGATGCACGCTGGCCTCAACGTTTGCCGTCTGAATTTTTCACATGGCAGCCACCAAGACCACGCAGGGGCTGTTGCCCTCATCCGCGAGCTCAACGATGAGTTGGGTTTAAATGTAGCCATCCTTGCAGATCTTCAGGGCCCAAAAATCCGTACACACGAAATGGAAAACAACGGTGTCCTCATCGAAGTGGGTCAGCAAATCGATATCGTCGTTGAAAAAGTACTTGGCAACAACCAACGCTTTTCTATCAACTATAATTTATTGCCACGTGACGTCAATCCAGGAGAGCGCATTCTTCTAGACGACGGCAAACTCGTCCTACTTGTTTTAGAGACCGACAAAAAAGAAAAAATCCGTTGCGAGGTGGTTCAAGGTGGCTTGTTGTGCTCTAAGAAGGGTGTCAACTTTCCCAATACCAAAATCTCTATGCCGTCGCTCACCGAGAAAGACCTCGAAGACCTCAATTACGCACTCAAATTAGGCGTAGATTGGATCGGACTTTCCTTTGTGCGCACCGCAAAATGCATCACCGACCTCAAAGCCATCATTGCCAAAAAACGTAGTATTGCCAAGGTAGTCGCTAAAATTGAAAAACCTGAAGCGCTAGAAAACATCGACGAAATCATCGAAGAGAGCGATGCATTAATGGTGGCAAGAGGAGACCTAGGTGTCGAGATTCCCTACCAAAACGTGCCCTTGATTCAAAAAATGATCATCAGTAAATCCATTTCAAAAGCAAAGCCCGTTATTGTGGCTACCCAAATGATGGAATCTATGCTGAACAGCCTTACCCCGAGCCGAGCTGAGGTCAACGACGTAGCCAATGCGGTTCTCGATGGCGCCGATGCCGTTATGCTGTCGGGCGAAACTTCAGTAGGTCAGTATCCCGTTCAGGTGGTTCAAACCATGGCCAATATCATCCAAGAAATGGAGCAGCATCCGAGCATGTACCACAAAGAAGAACTTCCGCCAAAAGGCAATCCGCGTTTCATTTCAGATTCCATTTGTTTCAATGCGTGTCGTTTGGCACAGCGCGTCGAAGCAAATGCCATTATTACCATGACTTTTTCTGGCTATACCGCCTATAAAATAGCCTCACAGCGTCCTGCTTCACCAATATTTGTGTTCACCCACAACCGCAAAATACTCACGCAACTCAATTTAGTATGGGGTGTTCGAGCGTTTTATTACAACAAGCGTATTTCTACCGACCACACCATCGCTGACATCAAACACATCATGAAAGAAGAGGGCCACCTCCAAATTGGCGATGTCGTTATCAACGTTGCATCTATTCCACTAGAAGACCTCGGCGGTTCCAATATGTTGAAGCTCTCTTACGTAGATTAACGGAAGGCGACAGCTTTTTAATCGCTTACCTTTACCACATGAATCAAACTTGGAAACTCCGGGTTCAAGAACCTATATCTGCTGTTTTAGACCTCGCCGAAGAACTCAAAATACCTCCTTTTGCGGCGCAACTTCTTTTGCAAAAAGGAATCAGTACCCGCGCCGAGGCCGTGCGGTTCTTTAAGCCCGAACAGCACTCGCTCCACGATCCATTTTTAATGCGCAACATGAGTGCGGCCGTGCTTCGGCTGGCACAAGCCCTCGCCAATCAAGAGAAAGTGCTCTTGTACGGCGATTACGACGTCGACGGCACAACCGCCGTAGCGCTCATGGCTGAGCAGTTACAACTGCTGGGTTTGTCTTGTGCATACTATATCCCGGATCGTTATAAAGAAGGCTATGGCGTTAGTGAAGCCGGTATTGATTTCACTATTCAAGAAGGATTTCAGTTGCTCATAACGCTAGACTGCGGCATCAAAGCCCACACCACCTTAGCGCGCGCCAAAGCAGCAGGTATCGACATCATTATCTGTGACCACCACCAACCCGACACCACCTTGCCTCTAGCAATTGTCCTGAACCCGAAGCAAACCGATTGCGCTTACCCCTACAAAGAACTCTCGGGTTGTGGCGTTGCTTTTAAGCTCTTGCAGGCGCTCTATAGCCACCTCCAAAAGGATTTAGAACCGCTCTACAAAAGTCTTGATCTTGTGGCGCTGTCTATCGGGGCCGATATCGTAGAACTTCTCGACGAAAACCGTACGCTTTGCGCCAAAGGATTATTGCAACTCAATGCAGCGCCTAGGCCAGCCTTTTTAGCTGTCTTAGCGCTTGCTACAAAAGCGCTGCCGCTTTCACTCCGAGACCTCGTCTTTATTTTGGCTCCGCGCATTAATGCCGCTGGCAGAATCGCATCGGGCAAGCGCGCCGTAGACTGGATGCTCAGCAGCGATCAGCAAGAAATTACCGCGTTGGCAAGGGCCATCAACGATGACAACACCACCCGCCGCTCCCTCGATCAAGAAATAACCGCGCAAGCCCTCGATCAAATTGCGGCAGACCCTTCTTTTGCTTCCAAGCTGTCCACGATCGTTTTTGAGCCCGACTGGCACAAAGGCGTTGTCGGTATCGTTGCATCGCGGCTCATAGAAACGCATTTCAGGCCCACCATCGTACTCACTGAGTCAAATGGTGTCTTAACGGGTTCGGCGCGCTGTATGGCACCCCTACACCTATACGAACTCCTTGAAGCGTGCCAAGCACACCTCATTCAATTCGGCGGCCACCAATTTGCAGCAGGCCTTACCCTAACGCCCGACCAATTGCCAGCATTTAAGGCCGCATTCGAGGCACAAGTTTCTGCTGCATTGGGCGCGCAGCAACTGCAGCGTCAGATCAACATCGATGCGCCACTTCAATTCAAAGAACTTGGCTCCAATCCGCAGGTTCACTTTGCACGCATACTCCAAATCCTCGACGCTTTTGAACCTTGTGGGCCTGGCAACATGCATCCTGTATTTTTAGCCACCAATTGCATGGTTGTTGAATACAAACTACTCAAAGGCACCCATCTCAAACTCAAACTCATTCAACAAGACTCCAAAGTTGTCATTGATGCCATAGGCTTTAACTTGGCTGCCTTTGAAAAAGAGCTGGCTGTTGGCGTTTTCATAGACATCGCCTTTCAGATCACGGCAAATACCTACATGAACCGAACAACCCTACAACTCAAGCTCGAAGATTTGTGCATGAGCGCCTAAGTTTATGTAAGTTTGCAATATGTTTACAGGAATAATTGAAGAAGTCGGTGCAGTGACCTCCATTCAAAAAGAAGGGGGAAATATCCATTTTACCATTGCGTCTGCCTTATCTGCAGGTTTTAAAATTGACCAAAGTGTAGCACACAACGGTTGTTGTCTAACAGTAGTCGCTCAAAATGAGCAAGAACATGTCGTTACCGCCATTCAAGAGACGCTGCTCAAAACCAACTTAGGCACTTGGCATATAGGCAGCAAAATCAATATAGAGCGCTGTATGCAACTTGGCGGCCGACTAGACGGCCACATGGTACAGGGCCATGTCGATTGCGTAGGCACATGCACTGAGGTACTTGATGAAAACGGCTCATGGCGCTTCACTTTTGAGCATCCTGAGTCGTATGTCACCGTAGAAAAGGGCTCCATTACCGTTAATGGCACGAGTCTGACAGTTGTTGATTCGCAAAAAGGCCGCTTCTCTGTGTGTATCATTCCTTACACTTATGAGCACACCAACTTCAAGCAAATTGAAGCAGGAACACAAGTAAATCTTGAATTTGATATTATCGGCAAATATGTGGCACGCTACTTAGGCTTGCAACAAGCCTAAGCAATAAACAGCATACAAAAAAAGGGCGGCCCGCAGGGCCGCCCTTTTTGCTAAGCGTATTTTTTTAGTTGCGAACTGGCGCAGCTGGTTTAGGTGTTGTTCCTGGTGTTGTTCCTGGTGCTGTTGTTGGCACGGGATCTTTGATGCCAAGTGCTTTTTTGGCAACTTGATCGTTTGGTTCAACTTGAAGGATTTGCTCGAAGTATGATTTTGCTTTGTCGAGGTCCTTCGCTGGAGATTTAGAGTAGTAGTCAGCAACATAGCGCAAAGACTCCAATACAAAAGCTTTTTTCGAAGCTTGGCTGCGGTCTTCTGGCTTGACGATTTCCGTAACTTTTAAGTAGTAAGGAAATGCCATCCATTTTTCGTTATTCGTATCCATTTTGTAGTTAGAACGACCACGGTAGATATAGCCTGGCACATAAGTAGAGTCATTTTGAATCACAATTGTAAAAATGCTGTCTGCAGATTTGTAGTCGGTGCGACCAAAATAGTAAGCCTTACCAAGTTCATATTGTTCAGGAGCCGTTAGTTTACCGTTTTTCTGACGACGTACTTCATATGCACTAATGAGTTTGTCGTACATTTTATTTTTAGTATACAGCTTCAGTAGGTCGTTGGACAACTCTTTGTAAGCAATGTCATTAATAGCTACTGCTTTTTCGTATTCAATGGCGGCAAGGCTATCCATTCCTTTTTTCTGATAAACGCTACCGCGAACTTTGTAGTCTTGGTAGTTGATTTTATCTTGCGGCACCAACGAAAAGAAACGATCAGAAGCGCTGAGGGCATTGACTAGGGTGAGGGAGTCTGTCCCGTCTGCATAAGCAAATGCATACATACGCTCGGTGTAGAAGTTTCTTAAACCGTTATTGCTAAGAATTTCTAGCTGCCCAAGAAGCGTTTTGTATTCTTTGGCGCTAAATAAAGCATTGGCATAGCGGTAGCGCGATTCAATGTTATTATTGAGTTCAAGGTATTTTTCCCAGTTTTCAATTGCTTTGTCGTTTTTGTTGAACATCATGTAGAGTTCAGCATTCAAACGATAAGCCGGCGCATAAGTTGGGTCGATAGCTTTTGCTTCGTTATACATTTTGTTGGCTTCTTGTTCGTTGCGCGCACGTTGGTAGATGAGCGCCTTGCGCACGATGCCTCTTGGAGATTTTGGATTGATGACCAAAACTTGGTTATAAGCTTTGAGTGCTTCCGAAGCATCAGAAGAATTGCGCGCGTAAAGTGCATCGCCTTTAAGCAAATAGTTGTCTTCGTTTGTTGGGTTTTTGAGTATAGCTTCTTCAAGAAGAATAAGCGCTTCGTCTAGATTTTTAGTTGGCGCTTCAATATAGATTTCAGCAATACCACGGATCACTTCTGCTTTTTTGAGCTTGTCTTTTTTGGTCATCAAAAGTGCTTTGGTGAATTCAGCTTTTGCCTCGGTGGTTTTACCGTCTAACCAGAGCACGCGTCCGTAACCAACAATTGGCATAGCGCGTAATTTGTCCACTTCATAACCCTTTTTCCACATCATTTTTGCAGAATCGAGCTCTTCCATTTCGAAGTAGCAGTCGCCGTAGTAGAAATAGTTTTCACCGTTGATAGGATCAGCTGCAACTAACTTTTTGAAGTCGTTGATGGCTTCGCGGTAACGTTCGTTTTCTGTTTTTGCGTTTGCAACTTGAAGACTCTGTGCATAATGTAGCCCAGAAATAAGAAGCGTGCTAAGGAGTAAGATGCGTTTCATGACTATTATATTTTACTTAAATTCCGGCCAAAAATAGCCTAGTTTTTTGGGATACAAAAATTGTGCCTATTATTATTTTTTAAATTATTGTAATACGAGCCTTATTGGGGTAAGTGCAGGGACCAAACCAGACTTCTGGATAATGAGCTGGCCTTTGTCGTCTTTTTTCATAAACAAGACAAACCCAGTATGTAGTCCAGATCTGCGGCCTTTATTGATGACCCAGATATCACGGATAAGCGGATATTCTTTGGTATAGATAAATCCAGCATAGGGTTTGCAAGCATCGGCTGGCTTTGTAGTGTAAATAGAAGCTACTTTGAGCCCATCCATAAACGCCATGGAAGTGGGGTCTTCTTGATCAGAAATCCAGTTGAGCCCGATGACGCCCATGGTGCCAGGATGCGTTTTGACATAATTGATAACTTCTTCATTGGATTGAAGTGCAGAAACCCGCGAAGAAAGTTGCTCAATTTGGAGCATATGAGTGAGGTAATTGAAATTAGCTGATCCTTTTTGGTCAAATACAATTTGATCGAGTGGGGAGTTGGATGGCAACTTGCTGTTGTCGTTTGAAAGTAGTTTTTTAATTTGTGCTACGCTTAAAACGGTGTCTTCCATAGAGGGGTGCAAGATGATCACAATTGCGTCTGTGGCAATTTTGTCGCTGCGGTAGGATACGTTCTTGCTTTTGAGGTATTCTTTTTCTTTGTCGTTGAAGTTGCGCGATACAACAATGGTTTTGGTCTTGTTGGCGTAAAATGCGTCGATCATTTGATTTTCAGCACCGTAGGTTGCCGTTACTTTGGCTTTAGGGTACTGGCTTTCGAAAGTAGCAATTGAGGTGCTGAACAAAGGCTTAAAAGATTCTTCCACATAAATATGGGCTTTGCCGCGTCCGTGCGCATCTTTTTGATAAACAAATGGGTTGTTGTTGCTGTCGCAAGCACTGAAGAGCAGTGCAAAAAAGAGAAGGATTCCGCTTGTTTTCATCACTTTTGATTGATTTTAAAACTATTATATACGCGCCAGCCTCGAAAAGCACCATAGCCGATAAATACCACGACTAATACATTTTTGCGCCAAGGCTCCATTTGAATGAGGTCTGTGGTAAGTAATACAACTGCAAAACAGAGACAAAGTACAACAACCAATAAACCAAGAGAAAGCTGAACGTATTTCATATTTTTTTAGGGAAAAAAAATCCCCATCGAGATGGGGATTTAATAATTGTAGGTAGGGACTATTGGGTGTCGTAGATAATTGGTACGCGAACCCAGAGCCTTACCGGACGACCAGCGTTTTTGGCGGGTGTCCAATTTGGCATTTTGTTAATGATGTTGAGTGCTTCTTTGTTACAAGCCGGGCACTCTACAATTGGGCGTTCAACGCTTGCATTGGAGATGCGGCCGTCTTTTTCTACAACGAAGCGCACTACAACTCGTCCTTTGACACCCAGTTCGAGGGCTTCGTCAGGGTAGTTGATGGTGGCGTTGATAAATGCATTTAATTTATCGTAACCACCTGGAAACTCAGCGTCTTCTTCTGCAACATCGACAACAGCTTCTACTTGGTCTTGAACATCGGTTAGCGCAGGGCCTTCGTCTTGTGTATTGGCAAGACCCCAAGTGTCGTCACCTTCGTTGGTTTCAGTTGAGATCGTGGTGTTATTTAACTCAGCCTGAGAAGGTAATTCGTCTTCAACATAGTCATCTTCGGCCACTGGTGCAATGAACGCTTGTGTTTCGGTCATTGGAGGTGGAGGAGGTGTTGTTGGGGGTGGGGGTGGCGGAACATCTTCTTTTGGAGGCGCAATAGTGAAGTTTTTCTCACTCACGCGTGGCTTTTTGATTTCTTCTTTCGGTAAGTTTTTGATGATAAAAGAAACCGTAAAAGCAAGTGCAGCAAATGCGACCATTCCGGCAAGAATGAGTGTCATGCGTTTGTTGTAGCCCGAGCGAAGAACGTAGGCGCCATAGGCGCGGTTGCGGTGAGCAAAAACGGCTTCGTTGCGGCTTACGGAGGTAATGGCTTCCCAGTTTCTGTTAACGTAGTAGTCAAAGAGGGAGAAACCAGTAACGAGTGCGACGATTACATAAATGACTGTCATGACCTTAGTTTTTTTCTTTTAATAACTCTTTCTCTCCAGGTGACAAGTCCGTAGGGGCAATAACCCCAACACTGGCAATCTTGAGTTCGTCAACCAAATCAATGAAGCTTTTGCAAAGTGCTTTGTCGTCGGTTTTGATCAGGACCTTGACCGCTTCTCTTTTGACGGTAAGGTCGTTGAGCTTGCGTTCGTAGGTTGTGTCTGCAATTTGCTTCTTGTCGAGTTGCTTGTCTAGAGCCACCTTATTCTTGATAACGTATTCGTTCCAAGAAGCTAACAATTTTCTGACACTATTTTCACCTGAACCAAAATTAGCTTCTTCTAATTCGGTAGGACCGTTGGGTCCTGGTTTAGATTTAGGATAAAATTCATTGCGATAGAAGTATACTTTGTCGCCAGACAAAATGAAGGTGGCGGCGTTGTTTACTTTTGGCGGTTTTTTACCTGGTTCTGTAATTTTTGCGGGGTAGTTCAGCGGCATGACCTTAGGCTTGCTAAAGGTGGAGGTCAAGACGAAGAATGTAAGTAGGAGGAACGCGAGGTCGACCATAGGGGTCATGTCTACGTGCGTTGAACCTTTCTTAGCTCTTTTCTTACCTTTGCCGTGGTCGCCACCGCCGCTTTCTGCGATTTGTGCCATGTGTGTTTTTAGTTAACCGGAATTGCTTCCGCAGAGGTTACAAAATTCAAATTATTCAAATTCAATTCTCTGAATACATCGATCACTACTTGCGCATCTTTGTACAAGGTTTTGGAGTCTACACGCAAAATGAATTTTGGCTTGAAATCTTCCATTTTAGGTTCGGCACCTTTGAGCTTCGCTTCTTCAAAAGCGGTGCGGCCGGTGTTTCCTGCAGCTACTGCTGCAAAAGAAAGCCAATCTAATAATTCATTTTTGGTAGAATCGGTCGGGATCCCTTGTGTTGGGAAACTTGCACGTTTTGCGGCTTCGGTGTTCATGTATGCAGGAAGTTCTTGCATGTTACAACCAAAGGTTGACATAAAAGAAAACTCCTCAACTTTCTCCTCACTAAGACCGATCTTATATTTTTGGAGCATTTTGTTGAGCATTTCTTTACGGGCTTCGGCATCAGAAAGGTTAAAGAACACGCGGCCGTCTTTGTCTAGGGTAACCATCAAGACGTTTTCAGGGATGATTTTATCACTGATGCTGGATGGCGTTTCTACGGTTACGGGTTCGGCATTTCTGAAAGAAGCCGTCAACATAAAGAAGGTTACAAGCAAGAACGCCAAGTCCACCATAGGCGTCATGTCTATGGAAGGAGTGCCTTTGGGCATTTTGATTTTTGGCATTGCTTGAGTTGTTACTTAATGATGAGTCAATTAGTTGTTGGCTGCGAAGTCTTGAACAATCGTAAAGCTAGCTTCGTCGATACCATAGGTCATGGCGTCGATTTTTGTAGAGAAGAAGCTAAATGCGATGATCGCGATCGTTGAACCAGCAATACCGAATGCGGTGTTGATAAGGGCCTCAGAGATACCAGTAGAAAGTTCTGCAGTATCAGGAGCACCTTGAGACATCGCGGCAAATGAACGGATCATACCAAGTACCGTACCGATGAGACCGATAAGGGTAGAGATAGATGCGGTTGTAGAAAGAACAGGTAAGTTTTTGGAGAGCATAGGCAACTCTAAAGAAGTAGCTTCTTCGAGTTCTTTTTTCAATGCCTCTAACTTTTGTTCTTTGTCCATATCGCTCTCTTTGGTCATTTGTTGGTATTTCACCAAACCAGCACGAACAACATTGGCTAAAGAACCGCGTTGAACATCACAGGCTTCGATAGCGCCATTGAAATCTTTGGCAGCCATGAGTTCTTTGATTTTTTCAATGAAAAGATTTGCTTTTCCTTTACCGTTAGCCAACAATAAAGTAACTAAACGCTCAATCGTGAAAATTAATACGATAAGGTTGATTGCAACAAGACCTGGTACAATGAAACCACCTTTGTAGATAACTCCCATTAGGTTTCCTTCTACTGGTTCAGCTTCTGGGTTTCTGTCCACGAAGTTTCCTGGGTCACCAAAAATGTATTTGTAAATTAAAATACCTGCAATTAGTGCAAGTGCAATAGCCAGAAATGCAATAATTGCTGAAAATCCCCCGGCGGTTTTTTGTTTTTTGTCCATAATGATCGTTTTTAATTTTTCATTTTTACAATTGAACGCCAAATATAAAAAAACTTTAGCCCCTTTTCAAAACGAAATATCAAGTTTCCGTATGCCTAACGCAGATTTATTGTCTTTCTAACACAAAGTGCACGATTTTGAACCAATTAGGAGTCAATCAATAAGACTTTGTGCACAATCAAGAAATGAAAATTAATATAGATTTAACATTGTTCAGAAACGCTTCAAGAAATGAAGAGGACCTGAAAACAAAAAACCCCTGTGTCTTGAGAAACAGGGGTTTGAGTGAGGTCTCAAGCAGATTCGAACTGCTGTAGACGGTTTTGCAGACCGGTGCCTAACCGCTCGGCCATGAGACCATCAGGATTGCAAAGATAAGCAATTTTACAGTTTCAAAAAAGTCAAACTTAGAACTTGATGAGTTTTTTTGACAATAGCTGCCCGTTGACTCTTGCCGAGACAAAGTAAACGCCCTTCGGTAAACCGAGCCATTCTTCATTTTCAGTACCCAGATGTATTTGAGATACACCTGCCTCAGGCGTGAGTTTCAATTTGACCTGACCATTGACATCGTAAAGATAGATCAGGTCTGAAGGTTGCAAACTCAGGGGAAAGGCTAAAGTAAGTGCATCTTGAGTCGGGTTGGGATAGGCGACTATCGAACTGTTGTCGTTTAAAGGGTAGTCGGTCAGGGATGCGCTGATGAGCGCCTCTAAATCGTAGGTTTCATCGCCGGGTTGGTAGGGCAGGTAATGAAAATAGGTCAGGAACATTTCATCGGTGGTATTGAAGCCGCTGTAAATTGTTTGTGGGGGTGAGTTTGGATTGTTTGGGTTATTTGCGGTGTTGTCATATGTGCCCTCACTTTTGAGTTTGTAGCCCGATGGTACTTTTTGAATGAATTTGAAGAAGTAGAAATCTTGCCACATGAAATCCCATTTAGGGACGTTTACAAATTTAATGGTATCGGCGCCCGCTTTATAAGCATAAGCTTTGATATTGGTGCCCAGCAAATGCATGTGAGGGAATACAGAAAGTACCGAAAAGTTTGTTGGAATTGTTGCCCCGCCTGGCGGGTAAAAGGCATTGAGATCGGTGACTTGATTGGCAGGTAAACTAAAGTTATAGTTAGCCAGCAAAGGGCCGGCATTGATTTGCCGCACGTTTGTGGTGCCCACCGGATAAAAATGAATGATGACCTTAGTGGAATCATATAAGCCGTAGGACCCCATGGGGTAGTGCATGGCAAAGTAAATGGAAGACCCGGGCCCGATGTCCAAACCTAATTTGATTGGATCGGAGGAAGGTAAAATCATGGGTGTGGCACCGGGTGTGTAGCCTGTAATGAGTTTGGTACTGCCATTGCTCGGGCTGGCGCAGTTGCCACCGATGGTGTCTGTCGCTTCTATACTCGTTGGATCGAGGTAAACCAAACAATGATGCACGATTTCTCGGTTGCCCGGCACAACTTCAACTGCTTTGATGATGCGGTTTTGAGTGAGATTGGTCGGGACATTGAAACAAACGTAGTCGTCTTGACTGGTGGCCTTTGACATATAAGTCGGGATTTGAACTTGTAAATCGCCGTTTCCTAAAAAGGTATTGGATGTGTAAACTGGAGGTGGAGGTGTTTGATTGGCATTTCCTTCTTGAGCACCGTTGTTGAGCCAGCTCATGATTATTGTTTTCTCGGTGGTAGAAAGCGCTCGGTTATGCTGGTATTGCTGATAGTTGTTGTCAGGAGGCCAAGGCGGCATTTCACCTGTATTAACACATTGGTAAACTGCAGCAGCTAGCGGGCTCACCTCAGCGTGTGTCATCAAAGAAAATGGTGCGGCCCCGCCAGGATGATGACAAGCTGTACACTTATTGTAGAAAATTTGCGCTACATCGCTGCTCCAGGTTTGGGCGTGTGTAGTTAAAGTAGCTGAACAAACAAGAAAAAATAAAATAGTTTTCATAGAGGGCCTTAACGCAAAAGTTGAATTTTAGTTCTCAAAATTTCTTTGTTTTCAAATGCGACTTCTACAAGATAAAGGCCGTTTACTTGGGTCGGTAAACCTACTTCAAATGAAGTCAGGTGATCGCCTTTAGCTTCG
>CANHSA010000013.1 GCA_947463345.1 Flavobacteriales bacterium | reverse complement strand
CTTGCCGATGCTATTGGGCATGAGGCCGCTGTCTCCTTGAGAATTGATGGCTACAAAAGAAAGGTAGTTGGTCCATTCTTCGTTGAACCTGCTGCTTTGGGCATTGATGAGCGAAAAGGTCAAGGGCCTGCCGATGATTTCTTCTGTTTTGCGCAAGTGTTTGCGTAGGCCGTTATTGTAATGGCGCACGTCGGGGTTGATCTTGCGTTTGTCAGCAATGAAATCTTCGAAGTGGTCCCAGAAGGTTTTGGCCTTCTTGCTTTTGGTCGGCACCTTGTTGAGTTTCATCAAATCTGCTTTGAGTACTTCCGGGCTTGGGTAAAAGTCTTCGTCACGGTATTTTTTCATCAAAGAATCCAAGACCACTTCATATTGGTCTAATTTATCATTGATGGTATTTGCATCTTCGTTTTCAATTGTTACTTTTACACGTTGCTTTTTTTCAATCCAATATTTAGGATCGACAGAAATCCCGGTTGAAACTCGGAACCTTAGGTTATCGTAAAAAACGGCCATTTGAATACTCGATTTTTTCAGCGAGTTGACATCCCTCAAATAGAACTTTACCATTGTTAATATCTTTCTACAAAGATACACAAAACCGTGGACGGATTCGTGGACGGATTATGTCCATTTATGATGTTTTCAACATTTGTAATTTTACAAAATATTTTTGTAACTGTTTCATTTTGTGTTACTTATAGTCAATTTTAGTCAAACTTCTGAAACCCTTGAAAACACTGAAATGGACAACCCGTCCAGACCGCAAAACGCTTCGTTAAAGACAAGTCCTATATGGCTGTAGGAAATAGAAAACCCTAGAATGTATCAATGTTCTAGGGTTTTTGCTTTTATGGACTTTTCACTTCAAATTTTCAAGGGGGGGGACGGAAGGGGGGACTTATTCGGGTCATTTTAGTTCTTCTGCGCGTTTTATACCATTATTTGGTATATATCGCTCTGTAAAACTAAACGAGCAGTAGTAAGAAAGCTTGAATTTCTGTCACATATTTAGCAACTATTTGTGACATTTATAATTATCAGCAAATAATTGCAATCATGTCGCAAATATCTCCTATTTTTGCGACATAATTATAATTTAATTATGATTCAAAGCATTGATGATAAAGTAATTAAAAAAATTAAAAAAGCGAAGGGGGGCGCGCTATTTTTTATAGATGACTTCCTTGATTTTGGAAGCGGCAAAGCAGTGTCAAAAGCATTAGAACGCTTGGTTCACTCAGGAGATATCCACAGAGTAGCAAGAGGGATTTATTCTCGTTTAGCTAAAGACCCTATTCTTGGGCAAATCAGACCAAGCACCGAAGATATTGCAGAAGCTATAAGAAAACGAGACAAGGCAAGAATCATTCCTACTGGCAGCTTGGCATTGAACGCGCTTGGGCTCTCCACACAAATACCCATCAATGTTGTTTTCTACACCGATGGATCTGCTAGAAAAATAGACTTAGGTAGAAGGACTATTTTATTTAAAAAGACTTCACCAAAAAATTTAGCAACGATTGGTAAAATAAGTACATTAGTTATTCAAGCCCTCAAAGAAATCGGTAAAGAAAAGGTTACGGAGCAAGAAATCGACCTCATCCTGGACAAACTTAGTAACGAGGAGCCCTTTCGTTTGGAGCACGATATCAAACTTGCCCCAGAATGGATTAGAATCATTATGCGCAAGGCCATCAAAAAACCATAACATGATTAACTGGATCAATTTACCTGATGCTACGAGATATAATTCGCTAGTGCAAATCTCTGAGCAAACAGGAATGTCGCCTTTCGCCATTGAAAAAGATTGGTGGGTAAGCCGCTGCTTGGAAATTATATTTCAACTTGATGTAGCTAAACACTTGGTATTCAAGGGAGGTACTTCCCTGAGCAAGGCTTGGAAACTCATTGATCGATTTTCAGAAGATGTAGACCTTGCCATTGATCAAGATTTTCTCATGAGCCCTACCAACAACTGGTCTAAAAAAGAAAAAACAACGCTTAGAAAATTAGCTGGGGTCTATGCTACCGAAAACTTTTTTCCTGAAATTGAAAAAGCATTCAAAGCACAAGGCTATCAAAACCTCGTGTTTGAGATTGTTAAAACCAATGAAAGTGATAAAGACCCAAGTGTTTTAAAAATATTCTATCCAAATCTTGTCAATCCAAATGGCAACTATATGGATTCTTGTATTCAGATTGAGCTCAGTTGCCGATCGTTGCGTGAGCCATTTGAAGTAAAAGAAATCAACTCATTGGTAGATGAGCATTTCTCAGGACAAGAATTTGCTATGCCTACCTTCATGGTGCCCACTGTACGGCCTGAACGCACTTTTCTAGAGAAGTTATTCCTGTTGCATGAAGAGTTTCATCGTCCTCAGGAAAAGAGAAGACACGAGAGATTGAGTCGACATTTATATGATATCCACCAACTATCTAATGCAGGTATGAATGAGAAGGCTTTTCAGGACAAAGCACTTTACCACACCATTGTTTCACATCGCCATTTGTTTTCAAAAATTGGTGGCGTGGATTACAACGCTCATCATCCAAAAACACTTAATCCCATACCTCCAAATGAGCTCTTGACCCAGTGGGCTGAAGATTACCTCAAAATGTTACAGGAAATGATCTACGAAAAAGATCCTCCGACTTTTGAGCAATTAATAGAAAACCTTGAAGATTTAAGGAAACAACTTCAAAATGTTTCATGGGAATTTGACTTAGTTTTTGAAAATTGAATGAAATAGGAATAATTCAACACAAGTAAACACTTTTGTTTACAATTGTAAAAAGCACTACTTTTGAAGTAATTAGCACATGATGACTACCGATATTTCACAATTTAATGGCCTACACCCAGGAGCAGTCCTTAAATGGATTTTAAAAAAGCGTGGTATCAAGCCTATCGAATTGGCGTGCGCTATCGAGGAACACAAACAGACCATCAGCGCCATTCTCCATGAAAAGCGCGGTATCAATGCAAAATTGTCCGTCAAACTTGCCGAACTATTAGCGCTGGACCCTGCTTTTTTCATGCAGTTGCAAGCGGCGTTTGAAATCAAGCAAATCTTAATTGCAAAGCAACCTACCCTCACTCCTAACCTATCCATCATCAGAAAGGTCTTATTTTGGGATACAAACTTTGAACAAATCGATTGGCAAAAGCAAAAAACGGCCGTCATCAAGCGAATATTTGAACGTGGCAATGACCAAGAAATGAATGAGGTCATCCGATTCTATGGCAAAGAAACCGTTCAAACTGTGCTTTCCCAACACAACAATTCCTTTCTGCCGGCATATAACGAGAATAAGCAGTCGTTCTTAAAAAAAACAAACCTCATAGAACCATGATTTACATAGACGCCATTATTCCACTTTTAGGTGGTACGTATGTTTTAGTCTCTATAGACAGAATAGTCAAACCGACAGACCCCACACCCCAAAGAAAAAAACGCCTTTTAAAAATATGTGCTTATGGCATGATTCTATTTTCAATTGCTAAAATAGCAATGGGCATATTCTCCTGATTACCCAGAGGTCTTGAATGGTAAAAAAATCGCTTCCCTCTCCAACCACTCCAAACCATTGGGCAATTCTAAAGAACTAAATTCTAGGTGAATGACCCTTCTTCGTTTGTGATTTTGCGACTTTGAAGATGAATGCAAAAGCAGCGGCTTCATTATTTGAATGCCTCCTTCCCCGACCTCAATGATTGTTGGCTCCTGTGTGGAAGTTATTTTTTCTTTTTCTTCGACAGTGTATTGCTTGGTATGAGCGCCTGGAATGACCTTTAAAGCACCATTTTCGATTGTTGTTGCGTCGAGGTGGATGCGCAAAGTAAAAATATTTTTAAGAATGTCTTCTGGCGGGCATACGGAAACAATACCCTGCTTTTGGGTCCAAGCTTTGAAACCTTCGGTTTCGATTTTCTCTACCACATTGATCGGGATGTCTTGGTGCCAGGTCACATACCAATTTGAATCGACTGGTTTGTCAAAGTAAATGGCTTTTGTTAAAAATGCTTTAGGATCGATTGACTGAATTAAAAGCGCTAAGCTCTCTTTGAACAACAAAGGTTTTAAACTTGGTAGGTCTTTCAATAGCTTTCTTTTACCGAAAGTTGGTTCGGCCGATTGATCGAAATAATCTTGTAATACTTTTCCTATTTTTTGAACTTCATTTTTCGAATAGAATTCGTTCAAGATGGAAAAACCATTGGTGGTCAAGCCGATCAGCGTATTTTTATATTGCGCCATACCATAAAGCATAGCTAAATTTAATCATAAAAACTCACCTACACTTTTCCCATCCCAGGTTCCTGTAAACTTGTAGGGTACAAATCTGGCGAACATTTCTTCCTTGTACCAGTTGAGTTGCCGGGTCAGCTTGACCACTTCTCTGTGTTTTGGATTTTGATAGGCATAATCCATCATTTCTTTCTGGGTTTTCCAGATGCTTATTGTTGCCTGCTGAATCAAAGGCCATTCGCCAATACCAATGGACAGCACTAGTCCATCGTAGCCATCTAAACTTTGACTAACAGAGCCTACCCTTCTCCAAAAGGACAATAGTTTTCGAAAACGGATGCGGGCTCGGGTGAGTACAACAATCGGTTGATTGAGGTTGAGTTGTGCATTCTTCTCAAAAGGTTGTATGCCGTCCCATGAGCCATGTGCTTCGGCGGAATGTAAATAGGCAGTAAAGTGTTCGCTGCTTCGGTTTTGATACGCTTTGAAAAAAGGATCGAACTCAAAGAATGCCTCGGCATACTGCTCCGTTTTCCAAACACAAAAGAGGACGTAGGTTCCAAAATTTGGAATGGCACTAAAACCATTTTTAGCTCCGGAGCCCAAAATTTTGAAAAAAGTGAGCCCTTCTACATCTTTTAAATGGTTTTTACCCAGTTGCATTTGACTAAAAGCCCACCATTGATTTGAAAATGAAGCTACCTTAAAAAAGGTGTTTGTCGTCATTTGACTCACTGAAAATGATTTAATTGATGTGCTTGGGAATGATGTGGTTGGAAAACTAAGCATTTATTCCTGGGTAGCCGCCCATTTAAAGATAGAACCTTGGCTAAATATAAAAATCAACTGAAATGTTGTAATTTTCGCCACTGAAAATCAAACAGACTTAATGGAGCACAGTCAACCCCCTAAAAAAAAGCGAAAGATTCTTAAAATCAGCTATTATATTGTACTTCATCTCCTCTCCGCCTTTGCCGTTTTTTTGATCGTTACGGCGTTAGCGGTTAAATTCAAATGGACCAATACTAAAGGGAATGTCGATATCAACAACCGTTACTTTTCGAAGTTAGCGAGCCAATACGGCAAGGACCTCAAAACAAAAAAACAAAATTTCGACAACGAAGAAAACCTGCTTCTTCAGAAAATTGGTTTGTTGGCTAAATACAAGCCTATCGACGCGCTTAAAATCAGTGCGGCCTACCACCAATCCAAAGACCTCTTCATTGCGCAGCGCATGTTCAATGCCACCGCACTTTTAATGAAGGACAACCGCGCATTCAACCGAGAATTAAAAGCGCTTAAAGCTAAGAAAGACCGCAAATCTTTGTATGAGTTCTCGAATTACGCCGTCTGGAAAACATTTTGCAACGCGGTGCGCAAAGACAAATCGGCTATTGACTCCGCGGCGCGCATTGCCGGTGTAGAGTCGCGCATGATTGTCATGTGTTTGGTGGGTGAACAAGTGCGGATGTTCAATGCCAACCGCGAGCGCTTCAAGCAGTATGTGTACCCGTTTAACAGCGTCATTTTGCCTAACAACCGCGGTTATGGCGTCACGAGTATCCTCGAGCACACCGCCCTGCGCATCGAGCGTCAACTCGTCGATAAAACCAGTAAATTCTACCCTGGCGATTACTTTTATAAATGTCTGAACACCACCGACGCCGCTCCAGGTTTGGTTGTAGACAGCATCAAAGCGCATCAGCACAAAACCGTTCAGCGCCTCATCAAAGGTGGCGATCACTTTTACGCCTACCTCTACACCGCGTTTTTGATCCGTCAGTATCAAGCACACTGGCAACGAGAAGGTTATGATTTGTCTTACCGACCAGAAATTGTGGGCACGCTCTTTAACTTAGGTTTTGAAAAAAGCAAGCCGAGCAACAATCCGAAAGTGGGTGGTTCCTCCTTCAAAGTGGGCGACAAAGAATATACCTTCGGCGGCCTTTGCTTTGAATTCTATTACAGTGGCGAAATGAACAAAGACTTCCCGATCACCTCGGTGCCTTTCACGCCTGTGAAAGAACTCGAAAAGCAAAACAAAGCACACTTAAAAAAGGTAGAAGAAGCCCTGAAATTATCGGATTCTTTGAGCCGTGCTACTGCCGCACCTGAAATGGCACAATAAATGTCAGGATTGTAACCAAAAACGCCACCTTCCATTGTAGGGTATAGAAGCTTCTCCAAACTTTCTTACTCACCCTATAAACTCATGGAAATGAAACGTTTGTCTCTCCCTGCGCGCCATCGTGCCGCACATAAAGCCCAAGAAAATCCACACGGTGCAGTGGTGGTCATGATTATCTTTCTGATGGCCTTTTTATTGGCTGCTCGCTCCGCTAATGCCCAATGGGCCGTGATGAATAAATATGCCGAATTTGGACTTGGTAATTTCTACATGTTTGTACCGCGTGAAACCGACGCCAAGCGCATTATTCAAGAAACCCTCCAAGACAACCGCTTGCCCTATCAAGTTGACTTTCGAAAAAGCAAAAGCCTGTTGCTTTCTACTGCCTTTAATGATCCGCTCAACAACGAATATGTCTATATAGTACATAGTTTCAAAGGGCGCAAAAACGACGTCAATGGCTACCATATCTTTTGCTACTACATGGAGAACCGCTACCGCTACTTTTACGACATCGAAGAAATCGATGGGCGCATTTCTGTGATCCACGACCCAGCGGTGCTCGATGTAAGCCCCAATCAACAGCGCAGTGCTAAAAAAGACTAAAACTCACTTTCTAAAACTACAGTTATGAAAACCACCATTCTCTTGGTAGCAGTGCTCTTTTTTGCATCTGCTCCACTCAAGGCCCAGTATCAATTTCAACTCATGGAAGACGACTTCCTACAAATCGGTGCCGGTAATTACTTTATTCACGTCGACAAAGAAGCAGAGGTCAAGAAAACCGTCACCTCTGTATTCAAAGCACACCGCTTCCCCACACAAGACCTCCTCTTCAACAAAGGCAAAAACCTCTTCTTTGCCAGCTATTATGTCAACCCTTCCGACGACCGCTACGTGTATATCGTGCACGCCGTTCGAGGCCGCGAAGGCTACGACCTCTATTTCTTGTATTGCCACAACATCCTGACGCATCATTTTGAATTCGTTGAAGGCAAAGACTTACATCAGTTGGTCTATGACCCAGCAGTAAATACCAACACTGTAATGACGAGCTTTAATGCGACGCTGGTGGAGGGGAAATAAAATTGTAAGCTGAAAAAAGATATTTAAGGTTTATTGGTTATATATTTGCTTAGAATTTAGTTATCAGCACCTTAATGAAAAAGAATCTCAACATATCTGCATTTTTTCCAAAGCATTTGTTTTGGGATATCGATATGGCAGCTTTATCAATTGAAGCGGACAAAGATTTGATCATTTCTAGAGCATTATATGCTACAACAGAAGAATCATTTGAGCAAGAAATTTCAATTCTTGAAAATTTTTATTCCCAAGAAGAAATCATTCTAACCTTGCAGCAAACCAAAGAGAGAATAAGTAATAAAGTGTGCCTACTTGTTTCTCAAAAATACGCAATCGAACCATTCTTGCGTTATAGGGTTTAATGGATGCAGTATCGATAGAAGTTATTTCTCTGATTAAAAAACTTCAAGCACTTGAAAGCCTTAAGTTCTTTTCACTTGGAGGCGGAACGAATTTAGCACTACGTTTTCATCATAGGAAATCTGATGATATCGATCTTTTTACAGAACGAATTATTGGAAGAAAAGGGTACGAAAAAATACTTAGTGAAGTTAAAAATCATTTTGGAATCAAGTTAATTAGTTTTCAATTTCCATGTGATGAAAATGATCAGTTCATTTTTGCCCGATTTTTTATTCTCGAAGGATCAATAACTATAAAAGTTGAAATTCTTCAGAACATGAAACTTACTAAACCGATAGATATCATTGAGGGTATCAAATTGATTTCCATAATAGATATTGGATTATTTAAATTAGTGAGCGCCTCAAATCGACTTGCTAAAAAGGATATATATGACCTTGACTACATATCTGAAGAGATACCACTCAACGAACTATTCGACTTTCTGGCTAAGAAAAAAAAGAAATATAATCTCCCTTCAGATCAAACAATCTTCAACTTAGATGGCGAATCATGTCCACTCGAACAACCACAATTACTTTTGAAGTTTGATGAAAAAAGGTCCTCATCAACTCATATTCCAAAGCATTCAAATGATACAATAAACCAATTAGCTGGAAAACCTTGGAATGCGGCTAAATATAGCTACCGAAAGAAAGTGCGTGATTATTACGCAAGGATAAGATTCGACTATCAATTCAAACATTGAGCTAAGCTAGGCAAACCAAAAAAAATTCTTAGCTTTATTTACAATAAACGCAGCGCTCCCCCATGAACGAAATCAAATGCCCGCATTGCTCTAAAACGTTTAACCTCGACGACGCCGGCTATGCCGATATCTTAAAGCAAGTCAAGAATCACGAGTTTGAGATTGAGCTTGAAAAACGCGAGAAAGAGCTGGCGCGCCAGCGCGAAGAAGCGCTCAAACTAGCCGACGCTGAGGCGAATACTAAACTGCAAGCCGCTTTGCGCACCAAAGAATTGGAGGCTGCGGAATTTCAAAATAAAGCCACAGCTGAGTTGGCCACGCTCAAGGCGCAAATCAGCAATTTTGAGCTGCAAAAAACATTGGCAGTTAAAGATGCCGTTACAGCCTTAGAGCAAGACAAAAGCAAACTTACCGCTGCCCTCGAGTCCGAGAAAAAACTCAAAGACCTGGAGCTACAGAGCATGAAAGCAGCGCTCGATGAAAAGCTCCGCTCAGAGCTCGAGCGCAAAAACGACGAGCTACGCCTCAAGGAAGAAGCCATCAAAAGTTTGCGCGATTTCAAGGCGCGGCTCTCCACCAAAATGCTTGGCGAAAGTTTAGAGCAGCACTGCGAAATCGAATTCAACAAGCTCCGTCCTACTGCCTTCAAGAAAAACGTCTATTTCGAAAAAGACAACGACGCTTCGGGCGGCACCAAAGGCGACTACATCTACCGCGAGTCCGACGACGACGGCACAGAATTCATCTCGATCATGTTCGAAATGAAAAACGAACAAGAAGACGGCGGCGCCAAGAAAAAGAACGAAGAATTCTTCAAAAAACTCAATGATGACCGCCTCAAAAAAGGCTGCGAATACGCGGTGCTCGTCACGATGCTCGAGCCCGACAACGAATTCTACAACGCAGGCATCGTCGATGTGTCGTATCGCTATCCCAAAATGTATGTGATTCGCCCCCAAGCGTTCATCCCGATCATTACCCTATTGCGCAACGCCGCACTGAATTCTTTGCACTACCGCACCGAGCTCGCCATGGTGAAAGCCCAAAGTATCGACGTCACTAATTTCGAAGACCGCCTCAACAAATTCAAAGATAGTTTCTCCAGAAACTACCATTTAGCCTCCGACAAATTCAATGTGGCCATCAAGGAAATCGATAAGTCAATTGCCGCGCTCATGAAGGTCAAAGAAAACCTCATCGGCTCCGAAAACAACCTGCGCATCGCCAACGACAAAGCAGAGGAAATCACGATCAAGAAACTCACACACGGCAACCCCACCATGAAGCAAAAGTTCGATGAATTGGGGAAGGATGAGTAGGTGGAATTACGGACAACGGTGAAAGAAAATATTTGAAGCAATTGGATTAATGCATAACTTTGTAGCCTGATATACAACAAAATGGGTATCCAACTCAAAACAAAATCGAAATTATCGCACACTAAGGCCGCTACTAGCAAGCCTGAGCATAGTTCTTTTGTCCAAACCCAGGATATCCCTCTATACAAGCCTATCTCTGACTTTGATTGGAAAGATGCCACAAAATCTGAAATCAAAAAAACAGCAATTAGAGCTTACAAGAAATTCGCTTTCTAGTCGTTAGTTTTTAGAGTCAATACCGCAACAGAAGCCTTGCATTTTTTTCATGGAACTGCCAAAGCCTATACCTATTGGGGTCTATAACCGATCCGATAACGCTCATTGGGACAATCTATTTTTGCCCGATGACGGCGTCAATATCATTAAATTATATTCAACTACCGTCAATCAGAAATTTTATAAAAACGGAGTAGAAACAATAAAAAAAAGAAACTATCTCGTTGAAGTACATTATTATAATGGCTTTTCTATGATTAAGTTTTCTCCTCGTCATAAGAAAAATGACCCCAATAAATTCAAAATCAGAGGCCGAGAAATTGGCTATACTTTAGAAATCACTCAAATCCGTAAAATCTTAAGATTTTGCTCGGTTGTGATGAAATACTACCTCGATGAAAACCCTGACCATTTCATCGGTTATGTTGGGCAAACCGATGATAGAGATAACCGACCATCTAAAATGAGAGACGAATCTCAAAGAGCATATATTTACGACACATATGTGAGTTCTGTATTTCAACTGCCAAAATACAGTATCTCTTCCAATGACCTTTTTGGTCCTTTCAACATGAAACTAGTTAGAACGGCAACCAAACATAAGGAGTTAACGCTGAGCGAAAGACAAAAAGCAAATTACGAAAAGTTTAAAATTTATTTGGAAAGAAATCAGTCATTGATTCCAGAATTGATGACCGAAAAGACGAGAAGAAAATACTATCCGCAGCTATTTGCTTAACCCCCAAACTGTAATCTTTTTCAATTTCTTGGTTACCTCTTGTAGGGTTTTGGTATAAACCACCAGAAGCTTTAGTATTTACCTACAAAAACGAACTGCCATGAAAGTTTTCCTAACTGTAGCTCTATTTTTATGGACTACCCACAACGCCGTTGCCAGCCAACCTTTTATTACCATTGACGCTTATGCGCGGGCTTGCCCAGCCAACGCCAAGACCAACCTCGATGCGCTCTCGACCTACCTGCGTAAATCGACGCGCACCGACCTCGAAAAAGCGCGCAGCATTTATGTCTGGCTCACGGCCAACATTAGTTATGACGCCAAGGCCTACAACACCGAGATTTACGGCGACCAAAGTCCGGAAGGGGTCTTGAAATCCAAAAAAGCAGTTTGTGCTGGCTTTGCCGAACTTTATACCGCACTGGGCGAGCGCATGGGCCTTGAGATCAAAACCATAGTTGGTTATTCCAAAGGCTATGGCTATGATGAGGGCGCTCATTTTGAAGACACCGACCACGCCTGGAACGCCATCCGCATCGATGAAAAATGGTGCCTCTTCGATGCAACTTGGGGCGAAGGTTACGGCAAAGAAGGCAACAGCGGCCAGCTAGTTTGTGTAAAGCAATTCGACGAGGAGTGGTTCAATGTAGCCCCCGAAAAATTTGTCTTCTCACACTTCGCCGAAAATCCGGATGACAACTTCCTCGAAGCGCAATATAAGTTCTCATTGCGCGAATACGAAAAACTCCCTTTCTACACCCCAGAACAACTCGACAAATGGGGCTATAACCCGCGCTTATTGATTGCTGCGGTGAAAAAGAAGTAAGAAGTTAAGTAGAAATACTTACAACAAAATTTGAAAAAATTTCATGTCTGTCAATAAATGCATAGTTTTGTAACATGAATGCCTTTAGCACCCGTCCTACTCCTATTTTAAAAGGAAAAGTTGCAGAAAACTTCCTTAGAGAAGCTGAAGCGGCACAAAAAAAACGCGGCACCATTGATATGTCTAAAAAACGTGTTGCCTATCTTGAAATTTTAAAAACAGCGAAGTTAGGGTAAACGATTACCTATGGCTTTTCTTATAAAAAACTGCTTGCTTCTAGAAGCGAGCAAAACTGATTTAACAATTTCAAAAAAGTTTAATTGCGGTGATCAAGAATTAACCGACTTCTTTACGGAAAAAAGTGCGCTTTTTAAAAGCCAACTCTTTGGAAAAACATATTGTTTTGTACTCAAAGCTTTACCGAGTGAAATCATAGCTGCATTTACGATTTCAAATGGTAGTATTCATCTACTTTCTCTACCTAATAATCGTAAGAAGATTTTAAATCAAACTGTTCCTCGCGAAAAACAAATGCGGCAATATCCAGCTGTACTAATTGGCCGTCTCGGAGTTGACGTAAAATATCAAGGGAAAAAGATAGGGGACGAAATACTAGATTTCATCAAACTTTGGTTTATCGATCCTCAAAATAAAACTGGATGCAGGTACTTAATCGTAGAAGGTCTGAACGATGATAAAACAATAACTTTTTATACACGAAACGGCTTTAAGCCAATTTTTTCTACCGAGATTCAAGAAGCTACATACTACAAATTACCTCCAGAACATAAACTTAAAACACGTTTACTCTTTTTTGACTTGATAGTATTGATTTAACCCCCCTCACTCAAACAACTCCACCGCCAAGCGAAAGGTATTGCAATGCGCTTCTACAATGACTTTAGAATCATCATAGCCCCTACTTCACCACCTTCACAAGCTCGATGCCGTTGGTCGTTAGGACTTCCAAAAAGTACACGCCACTTTGCAGTGTAGCAGTTTCTACTTCAAGTTGGTTGCTGTTGGCGAGTTGTTGCAACACCACTTTACCTTGTGCATCGCGCAGCGTAATGGCCTCAATAAGCTCAGCAGCAGAGATAGTAAATTGTTGTTCAAACGGATTAGGAGCTACTTTGAGCGCAGACTTGCTGGCGTTGGCCAAACCTGCACCATTGTTGTTGGGGTTGACGCGCGTTGGAGTCGCTTCAAAGCAATCCGCAGAATGACGCATCATGTCATAATAAAGCACAGAACCATTCAAGGTAGGTACGATGCTTTCACTAACTACAGTGCCAGTAGTGACCGAAACACCAACAATCGCAACAACAGGACCTGGAAGGGAAGCCGCAAAATAATACACACCGTTGATAGGGTCTATTGTAGAGCTGCCATTGGCCGAATACATTGGATACGGAAGCGGCTGTTGAGAAACGATTGAAACCACACCCGTTTGCGGATCAATTTTACCAAGATGGAACGTAAGTGGCGGCGCGGTATTCATACGGACCAAACCATAAATGGTGGTATCGGCACAATTGTAAGTGTAGTTGTCGATGAACGAGCCACCTTGTGGAAAGGTAATGGTTTGGTTGGAATAGATTTGACCATTGTATAGATCGAGCCCAACGATAGAAGTTTGAGTGGAATAATAATAGACCATTTCGTGTGGGTTGATCGCATTGCTGATCCCGACGTAGATCTGGCCCACCGATTGCGGTGAAATTTGGGTAATGACCGCCGTTGCCGGATTAATTTTGGCTAAATACAACTCGCCATTGGATTGGCCGATACCCGTAGAGGTAGATCGACGGGCCAAACCGTAAATAGTGGAGTCACTGGTATTGAAACGGAAATTATCAAAATAACTTGGTGCAATTGGGTTACTCATGGTATTTTGAGCCGTTGGCAAGCCGTCGAGCATATTCACAGAAAGAAAAGTGGTAAAAGACTCAAAGAAATAATTCTGAGTGACCGGATCTAGCGCAGCACCAGTTAGGTTAAAAGCGGGTGCCAAAGAGGTCTGGCTCAGTTGCGTAAACACATCGGTGTTGGGGTCTAGTTTGGTTAAAAAGATTTGCCCTGTATTGATATTGGTACCAACACTTGGCTTGCGCAGCAAACCATACAGGAAATCGGTTTGTGCAAAAGCAGCTAATTGCATCGAGCCAAAAAGTAGCGCAAGAAGGGATTTATTGAGTTTCATAAGGTTTAGATTTAAAGGTTTAACTCAAAGGTAACAACACAGATAATCAATTGTTTATAAGATGTTCTTGAGAGGTAAAGAAATAGAACATGTTCTACATGAAGAAGAGGAATTGTTGGGGGTATTTGATGGGGCAAAAGTACTTTTACGCTTAGTTTGTGACATTTGACCTCAAATAATTTCATTCTGAATATCAATAGATTTGTTTTTCGATAGTGGGGAATACCTAATCCAGTATTTAAAAAATCAAATATTATCAAATGGACGAGATGATTATTATTCCATGTAATAACGGTTTTCTTTATAAATTGCTTTCCACAAGTTATGAATTAAATAAAACTGATAAACGGCAATAATACCCGAAAATCCCAGAACACCTTCATGCTGTTGAGGAAAATAATTGGTCAAAAGTTCGAATATCATGACGAATAATGCCAAAGAGCAAAATAGTATTCGTTCTATTCCTTCTACTTTAAATTTTTTAAATCGATATAATTTGAGCTCATGATGATATTTGTGATTAATAAGCTCTTGTTGCAGCCTTTGATCAAAAACATAGCCTATTATTCCTAAATTTTCCGGATAAATATAAATACACGGAATTTTATTTCTTCTGTATACTTGAATTTTTTCATCATATTGTTCACGATGATCTCTATAATGCCCGTTAAATTCTAGATATACATTATACTGTGGCAAATAAAAATCTGCTATTCGATAACCTTTTGTATCACCGATTAAATTCTTTATTTCCACTTGCTCATGGTAACGAATTCCAATTATATCGAAAAATTGAGCTAAAAATTTTTCACCCTCGCTAACTTTAGCATTTTGTTTTTTATAACACGCATCACACTTACCATTATTATACTTAGTTGGCATTCCGCAATTCGTGCATTTGAATTTTAACAATGCATCCATAGGTTTAATAAAATCGCGAATTTAGAAAAGATAATCGCATAATTTTTAATGTAAAAATCAAAATTGCTGCCAATAATCAATTACCATTTATAGCGTTTGGAATTTTATATCTTTACTCCAATGAAAAAAGTAGAAGTTGTAGCAGCCGTCATTGAACATCATGGCAAAATTCTAGCCGTTAGAAGAGGTGTTTCAAAACTCCCCTACATCTCAGAAAAATGGGAATTCCCAGGCGGTAAAATGGAGGCGGGCGAAACCGAGGAGCAAACAATAGTTCGAGAGATTAAAGAAGAACTCCACATGGACATTCTCCCTAAAGAAAAACTACTGACTGTAGAACACACCTACCCCGATTTTCACCTCACGATGCATACGTATTTGTGCGAAGCAGAAACGAACACGCCAACACTGACTGAACATACGGCTTATAAATGGTTGTTGTTGGCAGAACTTGATGAATTGGATTGGGCAGGGGCTGATGTTCCTATTGTTAGCGCTTTAGAAAATAGATAATGGCATTTCTAGACAACTTCCTATCTAGTCTTCAGACAGGTTTCATTGACCGTGAGCTGCCATCAGATTATCTCTATCGCCCACAATTACTGATCAATGAGCCAAATAAGAGTAAGCGTGTACTCACAACTCTACTTTCTGAATTAAACGCGTTAAATGACCCTGAAAAGGATGCTTTTTGTTTTTCGGTAGCTTTTTTAACGACCAATGGGCTGCAGTCTATTAAACAATCTTTAGTTGACCTTGAAAAAAAAGGTGTAAACGGAAAAATCCTTGTCTCTCAATATTTAAATTTTACCCAACCAGAAGCCCTAAAGCAATTATTGAGCTTTAAGAATATTGAATTAAAAATTGCTACAACCGGAGACTTCCATAACAAAGGATATATTTTCAAGAAAGAAAACCATTACAACCTCATCATTGGAAGTAGCAACCTCACTGCAAATGCTTTAAGCAGTAATAAGGAATGGAATTTAAAAGTATCTGCAACAAACAACTCTGACTTAGTATATCAAACCATCCTTGAATTTGAGGCTTCATTTGAATCGGCAACACAAGTAGACACTGCCTTTATTGAACATTACAGATTAATTTATAATAGAGAAAAAACGTTCAGATCGAAACTTGCGCATATTAGAGGTGAAGAACCAGCTCAACTGCCTGTCCCGAATAAAATGCAAGAAATTGCACTTCAAAACCTACATTCTCTGCGCCAAAAAGGACAAACTAAGGGCTTGTTAATTTCAGCAACCGGAACTGGCAAAACCTATCTCTCTGCCTTTGATGCAAAACAATTTGGCGCTAAAAAATTACTTTTTGTTGTGCACCGCAGGACAATCGCAGAGAAATCAATGCAATCCTTCAAAGCACTGTTTGGCGATGCCGTACGTATGGGATTGTATTCAGGAAATGAAAGAGAACTAGATGCCGATTTTATATTTTGCACGGTTCAAACCTTAGCAAAGGATGAACACCTACATCGTTTTCAAAAAAATCATTTTGATTATATCGTCATAGACGAAACGCATCGGGCTGCAGCCAAAAGTTACGACAGAATTCTTCAACATTTCGTTCCAAAATTCTTATTAGGTATGACTGCAACACCTGAAAGAACGGACGATAAAGATGTATTTGAACTTTTTGATTACAATATTGCATACGAAATTCGCTTGCAAGAAGCGCTTAAAGAAGACATCCTCTGTCCGTTTCATTATTTTGGGATTGGAGAGATCGAAGTTGATGGCGTATTGTTAGATGACAAAGCAGATTTCAACTTGCTGATGTCTGAACAAAGAGTTGAACACATTCTTGAAACAATTCAAAAATATGGCTCCGATAATGGCATAGTGCGAGGCTTGGTATTTTGTTCCAAAAAAGAAGAGTGTCATTTTTTAGCTGAAGAATTCAATAAACGCAACCTTGTTTCAATTGCCTTGACGGGTGATAACAATGAGGAGGAAAGGAGAAAAAGTATTCTGCGTTTAGAAAGCACCAGCTTTGCTGACAAGATTGACTACATATTCACCGTTGATATTTTTAATGAAGGTGTTGACATTCCAAAGGTTAATCAGGTTGTGATGCTTAGGCCTACCCAATCGGCAATTATTTTTGTACAACAACTTGGGCGCGGTCTTCGCAAAGCAGAAAACAAAGATTTTTTAACTGTGATTGACTTCATCGGTAACTACAGCAATAACTTCTTAGTTCCGATAGCACTTTTTGGCGATGCGAGTTATAACAAGGATACACTACGCAAACTTATTTCTGTTGGAAGTGAAGCCATACCAGGTACGTCTACTGTCAATTTTGATATCATCGCAAAAAAGCAAATTTTTAAAGCAATAGACAATTCAAATCTTCAACTCAAAAAAGACTTAATTGACGATTACAAAAGACTCAAAAACAAACTTGGTAGAATTCCTATGATGTGTGATTTTCTGGACACTAAATCGCGCGATCCAAAGAGTTATGTGGAGTATGCTAAAAGTTACTTTAGTTTTATTCAACTTATAGAAACAGAATTGCAAAATCAGTTGAGCACTCAACAAAAAGAGCTACTATCGCTATTCTCACAAGAAATTGCAAATGGCAAACGAATTGAAGAAGTGGCCCTTTTAAAGCTCTTGGTTGAAAGAAATAATTGTACTGAAACTCAATTAAAATCTGCAATTTCTGCGAAATATGGCTACCCTATTTCTAAAAAAACACTTGATTCCTTAGAACGTAATCTCAATTTTACATTTGTTGGCAAAGCACAAAATATTCTTGGAAAAGTTAATGAAACCTTTCAGTTATCAGCCGATTTTAGACAAGAATTAGCAAATGAAGTTTTTGCTAAATTTTTACAAGATGTACTGAATTACTCCTCCAGGAAATTTGACAGCATTTTCAACCTCAACCTTTTCCAAAATGGATTTGTGATTGGGGCAAAGTATAGTCGCAAAGATGTCTGTAGAATATTGAATTGGGACAAAGATATCAGCAGCACTGTTTATGGTTACCGAACCCAAAATAAACAAACACCCTGCTTTGTTACCTATCGAAAATCTGAAGGGATATCACTCGGAACTCAATACAACGATCACTTTATTAATCCGCAAACATTTGCCTGGGAATCTAGATCAAACCGAAAAATTGATTCGTCCGAAATTCAAAATGTCATCAATTCTGAGCTCATTCTGCTCTTTATAAAAAAATCAGATGGCGAGGGAACCGATTTTTATTGCCTAGGAGAAGTGTCTATCGTTGATAATTCTATCGTTCAAGCCCAAATGCCCAAATCAGAAGAACCCGTAGTTCACTTTAAATACCATCTTCAAAACCGCGTTGAGGAGTCGTTGTATAATTATTTGACTAGCGACTAATCCCCCCAACTCTCCATCCCCCTCAATTCCACAAAACCTTCATTGATTTGGACGAATTTTTCAAAAAGGTTATCTAGTGTAATTTCAGCCGCTTTAACCAAAGAAATTTGGCATTGAGAACTAAAAATTGTTGTGAGTTCGGGTGCGTTTTGATAACTAGCCCAAATTTCAAAAATGCGGTTTTTTGCGGCAAAAAGTTGATTTTTAGAGAGTATTTTGTCGCTTTTGCTTGAATTTACGGTGTTTTTGGCCGGAACTAGATTCCAGTAGTCGTTGTTGAAGAGTACTGAAAATGGGATGGCGTGGTCTATGGCTAGCTCCTTCTCAGATTTAATTTGGGAGCCTGACCATGTGCAAAAAACGGGGTGGCCTTCTTTGATTTTTTGAAGCCAGTAATTTCGGATAATAGATGTTTGTCTTTCGACTGCTTCGCTTTGCAAGAGCAAGGCCAAAGGCGTTTTTTTGCCGTAGGGAACAGTGGTTTCGTTAGCAATATTAGCAACCGGCTGATTGTCTAAAGTTTGAACCTGTTTTTGTTTCTCCATAAAATCGACCCAATTCATGATGATTGAATTGGTGCCAGAGAGTAAACCACCATACCGTTTGAGGCCTTCGTAATAGGATGTTTCAAGCAATAATTTGGGAGAATGAACGAGTAGATCAATATAACCTGAAATGCTGGTGCTTCTAATTGTCTTCGCTGCTTCTACTTGAAAAAGGGAATTATACCCCTGCCCCATTGAAGTTCCGATATACTTTACCGGATTCTTGATAATGGTATCGTTTAGCCCTTTTGCCAGTGCAATAAATTCTGGCTTTAAGTTATCCAGATAGTGTGCTTTATGAAACTCCCGATTGAAATCCCAGTAGTTTTGAAGGTCATGGTTTTGTTGTAACTCGCGCAAGCGTTCTTCAAAAACTAGGCTTCGGCCGCCATTAATTTGCGCATAGCCATTTGCAATTAAATCCCAATAGTAGAATAACCATTTGTCAGAAATCAACAGCACCGGAATAGCCACATGCGTGTCCCGATCTTCGATGTGTGGCGACTGCGCTGAAATGAGATCAATCACCGCACGCAAAAGGGCAAACTTGTAAGTAGAAGTTTTGCTCTCTTGTTCGATGATTTTTTGGAAAATCAGGAGGATATTGTCATTTGTACTATTTGCCATTTCAATCCAATATTGACTTCATCCACCCCAACGTCTCCTCATCACTGCTCCATACAAAACACCCCTTCATACCCCTAGTCATGAGCGTTCTGTACGTGTTCTTGATGATCAGTTCGGCCATTTGATTTCCGCGGGTTGGGTTGGTTTTGAGTAGAGACTTGAGGCCATGGATGCTTTTGTCGCTGGAGGCGCGGGCTTTGGGTTGGACCACCCATTGGCCGTTGCGGATGACGAGGT
>CANHSA010000012.1 GCA_947463345.1 Flavobacteriales bacterium | reverse complement strand
TGTTGGCCATTCCAAAAGCGTAAAGGTGTCGGTAGCAACGCAGCCATTTGAGTTGGTTGCCGTGAGCCAATAGGTGCCAGGGCCAACGGTGATGTTTGGCGTTTGTTGGCCATTGCTCCATTGGTATGTTACAAAATTAGGGCTCGACAAAAGTGTAGTTGTGTTTCCCGGACACACGCCTGTTGCGCCGATGATGTTTACGGTAGGCGTCGGGTAATTACTGACCACGATGGTGTCGCTCCCGGATCCACTTGGACCTGTTACAGTGACCCAATAAGTACCGGGTTGCGTCACCGTTAAATTTGCGGTACTCGCACCGTTATTCCAAAGATAAGTGCCTTGATTTGGCGGTGCGGAGAGCGTTACAGAAGCCCCTGGGCATTTGTAGACATCAGGGCCTAATGTGAAGTTGAAATCAACACACGTGTAAAAATCTTCAATAACGTTGTTGAGCCCCCACCTGCCCTTGTTTGCCCCGATGAATACGCCATCGTTGACAAAATTACAAGCAGCTCCCGCTAAATTGGGATTGTTGATCACGGCTAAGTAAGATGCACCGTTTCCACCGGAAACCAATGTTGTTCTGGCTGCATATAATTTACCATTCGGGCCAAGCTTTAAACTTCTGAACCCGGTTGTTGAGCTGAACACTACATACATGGAAGCTTGAATGGCTGCTTGGGATAAGACGGAAATGTCAAACTGAACAATTGAACCGTTGTTCAAGAAAGAGACACCTCCTTGTGTAGCGTCCACCCTTGAAAAGTACAATTTTGAATTGTCCTGTGAAAAAGAAGTGCCGTAGCCAGCTGACCCTAAATTGAGTGGAATCGGATTGGAAACGACGCCATTTGTTTTATCGAAATTGAACAAGCAAGTATACCCGTTGTAAAATGTGGTGAACGCCAATTTGGTGCCATCAGGTGAGGCTTTCAATTCACCAACGGCATCGTAATTGGAATTGGCATAATTACTTGTTCCGTTTGTGATAATGGTGGGGCCAACACTCGAGTAAATTGGGGTCGGATTGATGCCTGCAGACGTCAGTAAATAAGCAAAAAATGTATTGCTGCCGTACTTGTGTCCGATGATCCAGATGTCCTGACCGTTGTCGTGATAGACGCCGGTAACCATCTCGCAATTTTCAAATGGCTGCAATAAGTTACCGTTAGACACCACTGCACCCAAACCGCCCGCAAGCGACATGTCAATTAAAGTATAACTGAAACCATTTATACCTGGGTTTGTGGTACTGATAATAATACCAGCTTGTGTTTCAGGTGTAAAAAGATAATATAAGTTACTCGAACCGGGTTTTTTCACGATTAAATTTTGTGAAATACTATTAGATGTACCCACTAGATTTCCACCAGGCATAATTTGACCTAGCGCATTTCTGACCTGACTACCACTGCTGTAAAACAATAAATCTCCGGTTTGGCTGTTTGAAATGGCGGTCTGCCCCTCGAATTGAGCACCCGGCGAATCATTTTCGACTATTGGATTGCAATTGGTAAAATTGAGCGATGGCCCAGGTGCAGGAGTAACTCCGGGCCCAACAGCAGTTGCACCAAACATCCAGTTGTTGTTTTGCAAGGATGGCTGAGCTAAATATAAACTCATGAACCCCAATGAAATAACAATGAAAAAAAGACGCATAAACTAGAATTGATTTAGTATGGGCTCAACCAAATCTAAACAAGATTTATATGGGATTGTTTGGTTTTAGAGGTGAATCGGTCTAAAAACCACAATTTATAGAACATGTTCTAGCCTACTCAGGCATATAATAAATACTCACAAAAATTCGATAAGCGAGGTAGACACCCATTACGGTCCAAATCCACCATCTGTTTTTCATGTACCAGTCCATAGTTTCTTTCATTTAATAATTTACAATCTTCATATTTCACGAACTAATCTAACTCCATCAGAAGACATTCCGCCAAATGAATCCCATTCCATACTTTGAAAGTTAATATTCGGGCAATCTTCATAAATAATTTGACTGTCTTCGAGATAATAGTAATAATTTGCCTTGAAATTTCCTAATCCTTTTTTATGCAACTGTTCACATATTAAATATAGTTCTTCTCTGGTCGGTGCACGCCAACCATTACCAACTGCCTCAATTGCTTGATTTAAATCAACTGAATCGACATCTGGAAAATCGTGATAATAAGAAACCAAATCCATATCCTTAGGCCAAACCTCTATCTCTTTACCGTTTGACGAATTAAATACTTTAAGTGTATTCATTTTATATTCACTTTAAATTAACTCTTTAACTGCTATCGCGAAATGCATGTTTCTTTTAGAACAAATTTCCCATCCCGCATTTGTATGAATTTTATACAACCAAGCTAATTCATTGTTACTGCTAGATTCACTCCAAAACCCACATTTAGAAAATTTAATAAATTTCTTTTGAAGAATTAATTCTTCTATTATTTCAAATTCACATAATTCTAATAAATAATTTTTGTTGTGATTTTTTCTTGGTAATCGCCATCCAATTCCTATTTCTTTACATGACTTTTTTGCCTCATACCAGCCAAAAGAATTACCTCACCGCTTCCTCCAACTTCGCAATATCAAACTTCGACATTTGCATGAAGGCATAGGTTGCTTTCGGTGCGGTTTCAGGGTTTGTCATGAGTTTGCCTAAGATACTCGGGACAACTTGCCAAGATACGCCGTATTTGTCTTCTAACCAACCACACTGACCGGCTTGTCCTTCTTTTGTAAAGTAATTCCAGTATCGGTCGATTTCTTCTTGGATGTCTACAGTGAGTACAAAAGAAATTTTTTCGTTAAATGGCATGTTAGGAGCAGCATTGTTCAAGCACATCAAGCGTTTGCCGTTGATCTCAAAAACAACTGCCATTGGGTTTTCTGAAATCAGTTTGAAGTCTGAGAAAATTTGTTGGTAGTAATGTGCCATTTCTTTGGCATCCTGATGCCATAAACAGATGGAGAATTGGGTAGACATGTTTAACAAAAATTAATTTTCGAATGTAATTAACCGATACTTCTTATGAAGTTTATTGCATAGGTCAATTGTATTTTTGGTTCCTTTTGATTTGCCGTCCCAGAAAATGATACAAAAATCAGCATCTTCGACAATCTGTTTATTTCTTATGATTCCTGCAGCTTTTCCGAATTTTTTCCAATCAGGGAGGTATAGCTTTACGGGGATGTTATTTTCGTTTGCCCAATCATGAGCTAAATTATCTGTCCCTTGAGCACCACCACTGATTACAATTTGAGCTGAATAAATAAACTCGTTTAATATTTCCTTAATTAAATCAATATTATCAAAGCTTCTTGACCCGATTACTGCTAGTTTTAATAAAGTGGAATTCATTCTTTCAAATTTAGAATTTTAATTCCACCTATGGATTGGTAGTACTCAACTGGATCAAAGCCTCTATGAGTTTTATGTAAGTTTAAATTTTCTTCTTTAGTTATCAGGCAAATTTTATATTTCAAACGAATTAATTTTGATATTTCTGTAACATCAAGATTTCCTTTATGATAAAGTCGAGTTATATCCTCTCTGAACATGGTACCAGTGTACATGTGTTCAAAAAGGAGCTCCTCTCTTTTTTTATCAATTAATGGTTGTTCTGACCAATTGATTCTTTCGATGGTCAATATCTTTGGAATTTTATTGCGTTTTGTGGTTTCGGAAAGGTACTTTGCGTAAAGTTCATTGAACTTGTTGAAAGCATTTTCTGAATACAGATTTTTATCTTGAAACATACCATAACCGTAAAATGCTTGCCGATATAGGTACCATAAATGATCCTTTTGATATTCCTTACTCTGACTTTCTATACAACAATGTTTTATCAATGGAAAAATTATTTCCGAATAGCTTTCAATTGTAATCATAATAGTTATTGAATAAATTACTAATTAAATATTTCAAATCAAAGCTAATGATTAGGTTTGCTTTTATATGCTTTAAGCATTACTATTTTTATAAAACATTAGTTAAAATCATGAACAAGACCCTCGTCATCCTCACCCTCGATATGGAAAATTTACCCAGTAATTTCCAAGAAATATTGAAACACGAGCAAGAAGTCGTCGCCGAATGGAAAGCGGCGGGCATCCTCGAACATTTGTACTTGAGAGAACAACGCAACGGTGCCGTATTGGTTTTCAATGGCCTAAGCGAAACCGAAGCCAAACAACGCATGACCACCCTGCCCTTCTTTCAATTGCAAAAAAGCATTGAGTACTTTAGTTTGATGCAGCAGTTTTAGGGGTGTCCTGTTTGCGTTACTTCTCGTTTGGTATAAAGATTTTTTTCAATTCGTTCCGTAAAACCACTGAATTCAAATTAACTTGTAGTGCTTAGTTTAGCCTTTCATTTATAAGGCTATGAAAAAACTAATTGTACACGACACATCAATACAATTGATGGAGGCCAACGGCGTTGAATACATTTGTTTGACTGATATGTTGAAGGCTAGAGATGGTCAGTTTTTTGTGACTGATTGGCTGAGAAATCGGAACACTTTAGAGTATATCGGCATATGGGAACAACTCAGCAATCCGAGTTTTAATTATGGCGAATTCGCCATAATTAAAACTAAAGCTGGGCTCAATAATTTTAAAATTAGTGTAAAAGATTTTGTGGAACAAACCAACGCTATCTCTTTGCAGGCAAAGCCTGGGCGATATGGCGGCACCTATGCTCATAAGGATATCGCTTTTGAATTTGCAATGTGGATCAGTCCTGAATTTAAAATTTATTTAATCCGAGAATTTCAAAGGCTCAAAGCAGAAAAAGAGAAAGCATTTGGTTGGTCAGCAAAACGAGAACTCGCCAAGGTGAACCATCTTTCAATCCCCCAAGAATACTCAAGTTTTTGGTTTTTTAATAATGGGATGAAAAATAAAATCCACGCTCTTCACAAAAACGATGGACATTGTCATTATTCAGTTGCCCGTTTTCTACAAGACCATTCTTCACAATCATCATTGCCATTAGTTTCTTTACAGGAAATGTGCCGGTTTCACATTTCGACTGTTCTTCATTTCTAAAAGTTACAGACAAATAATAAATTTGTTGATATTGAGTTCCATTAGAGGTTTGTGTTCTTTTCGTTCCAGGCGTTTCGCTAAAAACTGCTAACAGTTCGTGCTGCATGTTATACAAGTTATAAGAAGCCGATAATATGGGGCTTTCCAAAATAAAAGCAGGTTCACCATTTACGATTACGATGTCACCATCGATTGTGATTTTCGCTTTTTGTGCTTGGCTAATTCCAGTTATACCAAGAAACAAAATCATAAGGAATAATTTCATTTGGACATTTTTTATTTAAAAATAACCAATAACGAGTGAATTTTCAAAATTAGGAACAAAATCATATTTCTCTTAATTTCGTTTAGTGGTAACGGAAAGACAAATTCTTCAATTCATTTCACTTCATTTCACTTCAAAAGGACGATACACGACAGGACTTATTGTTCTTGCATGAATTCATGCGAAGCATTCTTCCCACCGGTAAATTATGGATGGAGGACGGAAAAAATGAAGAAGGAAAAGTAGTGACAAATCCAACAATCGGCTATGGACAACAAACCTTGTCATTAGCAAAGGGGAAATCTCGTGAAATGTTTCAAATTGGTGTGGCCAAGACAAAAATCGGTTTCTCCATATACCTCTTAGGGATACGAGGAAAATTAGATTTACCCGAATTATGCCATGGCATAGGAAAGGCAAAGACTTCGGGTTATTGCATCAGTTTTAAAAAGTGGGGGGATCTTATCGGCATATGGGAACAACTCAGCAATCCGAGTTTTAATTATGGCGAATTCGCCATAATTAAAACTAAAAAAAGTTAATTTTAACCATGATCAACTGGCACACCTCTACCCCACCGCAAGCTCCTTTTTTTGCATCTATTTTCAACTATTATTTAAGTGATGATTTAGAAGGTTATGAAGCCTACGACCTACAAACGCTAGAATTAGTGAAGCAAATGCCTGGTTTTCTCGGCTATGAAAGCATGAAGCACGAAGTTCGGGGAACTTTCATTAGTTATTGGCAAGATGAAGCCTCAATAGCCAATTGGGCGAAGCACCCTATTCATCAAGAAGCAAAAGCGCTTGGAATTGCCAAATGGTATCGCTATTACCACAGCATGATTGCAGAGGTCAAGCGCTTTCATTCGCATCAGTTTTAAATTGGTTGTACCTGCAACCTGAGTTACACTACAACACCCACTTTGAGTGTAACTTTGTTTAAAACTTGATCTTATGCCAACAGTACAACTCACCCATCAAATGTTTCTAGACGAAGTATTTGATTACACTACCCAAAACGATTGGAAATTCAAGGGCCAGAAACCCGCAATTATTGACTTCTATGCCGATTGGTGTGGGCCTTGTAAGATGGTGGCGCCTATTCTCGAAGAACTCAGTAATGAATACGAAGATTTAGTGATTTACAAGGTCAATACTGAAGTTGAACAAGAACTTGCTGCCGCATTTCAAATACGCAGTATTCCGAGTATGTTGTTTATTCCGCTCTACAAACAACCAATGATGCAAGCTGGAGCCTTGCCAAAAGGAACCTTGATAGAAATCATTGAAAAAGAACTTGGTGTAGTGAACGGGTAATGATCTACCCTCAAAATCATCATAAAAAAAGCCACCCTTTTGAGGTGGCTTTTTCATTCATTGGAGAGTCAGTTATTGTTTGATCAATAATTGTTTGCCGGATTTACCGTTGTTGTCTACTGAAATAATATAGCTTCCAGCAGAAAGAGCTGAAACATCTACAGCATTGTTGCTCAATTCCTTTGTAAGGAGGACTTTTCCGCTCATGTCAGCAATAGAAACAACACCTGCTGTACCAGCAACTTGAATTTCGTTTTGGGCAGGGTTTGGATACACATTGAAAGAAAGTGCAGAGGTTTCATTTAAACCAAGGAAAGACTCTAATAATACTTTGTCGAGTACATGTGCTACGCCGTTGTCAGCTTCTACGTCAGCTAAAATTACATTGGCATCATTGATTTTTACACCGCTCGCAAGAGAAACGATGACGTCTGCACCTGAAAGTGTTTCTACTGGTCCGTTAGTGAGTTGCGTAGAAAGTACCGCGCCATCAACCACATGATAAAGGAGTACGTCTGCCAAGTTTGGCAAGGCAAGGATGCCGTTGATGTCAGTATTCAAAGCAGTTGCTAAATCTGAAAATGCTTGGTTGGTGGGTGCAAAAACAGTGAATTCAGAGAAAGGATCTGAAAGTGCAGGCAACAATTCGGCTTTTACAACCGCTGCAACAAGCGTTGTGAATCCGTTGTCAATGGCCAAATCGGCAACTGTTTCGATTGGTAAAACAACCGCATCAATGACGTGCACAACTCCGTTGCTTGCAGTAATATCTACAGCAATGACCTCTGCCTGGTTCAAGAATACGTCACCTGAGGTAGTGGCCGTGAGTTTGAGCGTATTGAGTGTGCTTAATGGCTGTACAATAGCTCCGTTGGTAACTGCTGAAGAAGGGACTTCTGTTCCGAGTACGTGGTACAAAAGAATTTCGGATAATTCAGGTACACTGAGTAATTCAGGGATGGTAATACCGATTTCGTCAACTAAATCTTGAAATGCATCGTTGTTCGGTGCAAAAACAGTAAAGTTACCTAAAGGGTTTGTCAATGCAGGGAGTAATTCTGCTTGAATCACAGCCGCAACAAGTGTGGTAAAACCGTTGTCGATAGCTACATCGGCAACAGTCTCTACAGGAAGAACTACATTATTTAAAACGTGAACCACACCGTTAGTAGCGAAAAGATCCACCGCTGTTACCTGAGCATGGTTTACAAATACACTACCACTGGCAGTTGCTGTAACTTTTAGTGTATTTGTTGGGCTCAATGGCTGAACAATTGCACCATTCGCAACTGCTGATGACGGAACAACAGCACCAACAACATGATAAAGCAAAATATCTTGAAGGTTTGGTAAGGCCAAAAGTCCGTTTACATTGGTGCCAAGTGCAGTGGCAAGATTGGTGAATGCTTGGTCGTCTGGTGCAAAAACCGTTAAGGCGGCCGAAGGATTTTGAAGGGCACTTACAAGACCTGCTTGAACAATTGCGGCTTCTAATAAAGTGTGATTCGGACTTGTTGCAATGACGTTGTCAAATACATTGGTTTGCGCAGTAGCTGCGTTGCTCCAAAACATACCAGAGGCTAAGATGGAGAGAGATAAAAGTTTTAGTTTTTTCATTTTGTTTAATTTAATATTCAAAAGGTTAAACAAAAAGAAGTACATAAAGTTTTTGGGGTTTCATTAAATAATAAAAGGTTGAGGATTAATCTTATTGATATCAGGCAGCAAACTATAGCAAAGAACCTATAGTTTTCGTACTTTTCACGGATGAAGTACTTGGCTCAACTCTTGCTCCTGTTTTTATTAACTATTGGTTTTTTGCGCGCTCAGCCCGAGTTGCACCATGCACTTTCCTACAATATCCGCTACGATGGCCATTCTGATCTAGCGCCTGATTGGTCGCAAAGAAAAGGGCCGATTGTTGCACAGCTTCAAAGCGCACGACCCTCCATTATAGGATTTCAGGAGGTCTTGAAAAATCAACTTGATGACCTAAGTGGAGCACTTCCCTCCTTTCGTGCGGTTGGTGTCGGTCGAGACGACGGCAAAACAGCTGGTGAATTTGCACCTATTTTTTTCGATACCACGCGTTATCTCTTGCTACAAAGTGGTACTTTTTGGCTCTCGCCCACTCCAGAAATCCCTTCAAAAGGCTGGGATGCCGCACTCAATAGAATATGCACTTATGCCTTGTTAGAAAGCAAATACGACGGCAAAAAACTTTGGGTTCTCAATACACATTTCGATCATATCGGTGAAGCTGCACGCCTGCATTCGGCGCAGCTTCTTATTGAAAAATTTGCGGAGTTCACTCAGGTAGTCACTGCGCCTATGTTGTTGCTAGGTGATTTCAATGCAGAACCAGAGAGTCCTGTTTACCTCCTCCTTAAAGCGTCATTTCAAGATTTATCTTGTTCTAAAAGACACCGAGAACTTTGTTCAGACCCCACTTATAATGCCTTTACCACAACAGCAACCGACGATAAAATCATCGATTATTTTTTCGGGAGCCCAGGTATAGTTTCACTGCAATTCAAGGTGCTCCAAACACCCTTTGAGCGCTCCTATCCATCGGATCATTTCCCGCTCGAACTTACCTTTATTTCCTTATAAATAATTTCTATTTATATATAAACACTATCGATGCTGTCGATTGATTAACTGTGTTACTTTTGAAGCAATCATTAATCTTGAAGACATGAAAAAAGTTTATTTACTCTTGAGTTTTGGCTTGGTTTTGAACCTTGCCGCTCAAAAAGGAAAGAAAAACGCCCCACCACCTCCGCCACCTCCACCGGGGCAATGTCCTGTGATGCACGGAGCTACTCCACCGCCTGCACACACCAATCCAATGGTGAATCCGAACGGAACAACCAACAAAGACTGGTGGCCAAATCAGCTTGACCTCACTATTTTACGTCAGCACTCTGAGCTATCCAATCCCATGGGCGTTGGTTTCGACTATGAAAAATCTTTTTCTACGCTCGATTATTTCGCACTCAAGGCAGATATCAAAAAAGTCTTGACGGAATCTCAAGATTGGTGGCCAGCCGATTTTGGCAATTACGGTCCTTTATTTATTCGAATGGCATGGCACAGTGCAGGAACCTACCGCACAGGCGATGGCCGCGGAGGTTCATCGGCAGGTCAGCAACGTTTTGCGCCACTCAATAGCTGGCCCGACAACGGAAACCTCGACAAAGCACGTCGCTTGCTTTGGCCAGTGAAACAAAAATATGGCAACAAAATTTCTTGGGCCGACCTCATGGTATTAGCGGGCAATGTAGCTTTAGAAGAAATGGGCTTTAAAACCTATGGTTTCTCTGCAGGTCGTGTCGATGTATGGGAGCCAGAACTCGATGTTTATTGGGGGAAAGAAACTAAATGGCTAGACGACCAGCGTTATGCTGAAGGTCGCCTTTTAGAGAACCCGCTCGCCGCTGTTCAAATGGGCTTGATTTACGTGAATCCGGAGGGGCCTAATGGCAATCCAGATCCGCTGTTGTCAGCCAAAGACATCCGCGAAACGTTTGGCCGCATGGGCATGAACGACGAAGAAACTGTTGCTCTTATTGCAGGTGGTCACACCTTTGGCAAAACCCACGGCGCTGGCCCGGCAAGTCATGTCGGAAAAGAGCCTGAAGCAGCAGCCATTGAAGAACAAGGTTTCGGCTGGACCTCCACCTACAAAAGTGGCAAGGGTAAAGATGCGATTACCTCAGGTTTGGAAGTTACCTGGACCTCCCAGCCAACTAAGTGGACCCACGCCTACTTTCAGATTTTGTTTGGCTACGAATGGGAGCTCACCACTAGCCCAGCCGGCGCTAAGCAATGGGTAGCCAAAGATGCAGATGCGTTTGTTCCGGATGCTTTTGATCCGAACGTGAAGCACAAACCAACCATGCTCACTACCGATTTAGCGCTACGTTTTGACCCTATTTATGGGCCAATTTCTAAAAAATTTATGGAAGACCCCAAAGCGTTTGAAGAAGCATTTGCCAAAGCATGGTTCAAGCTGACGCACCGCGACATGGGCCCACGTAGCCGTTACCTTGGTCCTGAAGCACCAAAAGAAGACCTCATTTGGCAAGACCCAATTCCGGCACTCAACCATGCAGTAATTGACGCTACAGACATAGCCAATTTAAAAGCACAAATTTTGAAATCGGGCCTTACTGTAAGTGAGCTCGTAGAAACCGCGTGGGCTTCTGCCTCTACTTACCGCGATTCTGACCGCCGAGGCGGAGCCAATGGTGCGCGCATTGCTTTGGAGCCACAGCGCAACTGGGCAGTCAATAACCCAGCCCAATTAACGAAAGTTTTAACTGTTTACGGTCAAATCCAGAAGGACTTCAACGCAAAGGGCGGCGCCAAGAAAGTTTCTTTGGCAGACCTCATTGTCTTGGGTGGCGCCGCAGCGCTCGAGCAAGCTGCAAAAAGTGCTGGTGTTGCTGTTAATGTTCCTTTTGTGCCGGGCCGAATGGATGCAACGCAAGCGCAAACCGATGTCAATTCATTTGCAGTACTCGAGCCAATGGCCGACGCCTTCAGAAACTATAAAAAGACGCAGTATACTTTGACCACCGAAGAACTTATGGTAGACAAAGCGCAATTGCTTGGGCTTACGGCACCAGAAATGACTGTTCTCGTAGGTGGTATGCGCGTATTGGGTACCAATTTCGACGACTCCAACAAAGGTGTGTTTACAGCGAATACAGGTGCACTTTCCAATGATTTCTTTGTCAATTTACTCGATATGAATATCGTTTGGAAACCAATAGACGCCAACAAAGAAATCTTTGAAGGCCGCAACCGCACAAGCGGAGCCCTGGTTTATACAGCAACTCGTGCAGACCTGATCTTCGGTTCTCATTCTGAATTGCGTGCGCTTGCCGAAGTATACGGTAGCGCTGACGCCAAAGAAAAATTCATCAAAGATTTTATCGCAGCTTGGGATAAAGTCATGATGGCTGACCGTTTTGAATTGAAGTAACTGAACGCTGCTAGCGCAGCCATTTCAAGCCAAGTGCGATACCCACCAAAGAGCAAACTGCAGCTCCGGCACTCAACGCACTAGGAAGTTCAAAACTAAAAGCAGTGCGCAACACTGGAATAGCCAGCACTGCAGACAACGCAAGTAAACTTAAAATCAGGATGGATCTAGTGGTCCATCCTGATTCTTTTAATACCTGCCAACTCGATTTTGTTCGAGAGAGCGTGTGTAAGATCAAGAACAAATTGGCACAAACGAGCAGTGAAAAACTGAGCAAGCGTTGCTGCGCATCGTTCTGATGTTGCTGTAAACCGATGAGATACGTCAAAAAGACTCCAATCAAAATAACAAGTCCATAGCTCATGCTTTTGGAGATGCTTTTTTTATCGACGAGTTGGGATTGAATGGCTACAGGCGGTTTATTCATGAGGTCTACCTCCTTTGGTGCGCTTTCAAATGCCAATGCACATGCCGGGTCAATGATCAACTCTAAAAAGGCAATGTGAAAGGGCAATAAAAAAATGGGCATGTTGCTAAACAAAGCAGGCAAGATGCACAAGCCAATTATAGGAATATGAATAGCGACAATATACAATAAGGCATTTTGTATCTTGTTAAAAAGATGCCTACCCATTTCAATTGCATTGACAATTTCTGCAAATTGATCTTTGAGCAATACTAATGAAGCAGCTTCTCTAGCCACATCAGCCCCTTTTTTACCCATGGCAATACCGACGTCTGCCGCTTGCAATGCAGGTGCATCATTGATACCGTCGCCGATCATGGCTACCACTGCCCCCTTTTCTTGTAATAAACGCACTAATGCAAGTTTTTGACTTGGAAGAATCCTAGCAAAAACATTGGTACCCATTATATCCTTATGGCTCAGTTTTTTTCCGGATTTCTCGATTTCTTGACCATTAGTAATGTCAATTGGTTCTAGAAAACCAGCTTTGAGGGCGATGGAATGTGCCGTCAAGGGATAGTCGCCCGTCATCATCACCAAACGCACGCCCGCTTTTTGGAGTTTTTGTACGGCAGCTTTAACGCCAGGTCTAATTGGGTCCTCAAAGCCTATGAAACCTACAAATTCAAATTCAAATTCATCGATGGATGCTGGTGCTTTCTGAGAATGGTATTTCGCTCGGGAAAAACCCAATACTCTCTGACCAATGCTGGCCATTTGATTGAGGTCCTCTAATAGACTACGTTGTAAAGAAGTGTCAATTTTGCATAGTTCTAAAATGGTTTCTGGCGCTCCTTTGCAGTATACATTGTACGCAACACCTTGTTTCTGGTAAAGCTGCGCCATTGCAAAGCAAGTGTTACTTATAGGATAAGTTTGAACAAGCTTATTTTTTTTGAACTCTCCTAACGGATACTTTGCTCTTATGGCGTCTTCCATGGCGTCGTGACTAAAAAGCGGTGTTGCCATTCTTGCTGCTTGTGCTAAATCAAATAAGGCTTCTTCATGATTAGCGCTTGTCCAGGCGCCGAGTTTAAATTGGTATGACTTCGCGTTCTTTATTGACATTTTATTCATGGTCAGCGTTCCTGTCTTATCGGTGCAGAGTACAGAAATAGAGCCGAGTGCTTCGAGGACTGCAATTCTGGAGGTCAGTACATTTTTTTGAGCGAGGCGCCATGCTGCTAAACTAAAAAATAGCGTCAGGACCATTGGAAATTCTTCGGGTAAAATGGCCATGGCTGTAGAGAGTCCGTTGAGGATCGCTTGAAGTATGGTGCCTCTTGTGAGCGCGAAAATAACTGTGATCAGCAGCGCAATGCTGATAGCGAGCATAAAAGAACTTCTGATGAACCGTTGTATGGATTTTTGAAGCGGACTATTTCGGTTTGTTTTGTTTTTTTCTAGCAGGACACTGATTTTTCCTATTTCAGCATTTTTACCTACAGCACTCACTTGCATGATGCCCTCTCCTTGAACCACCATGGTTCCGCTGAAAAGTTCTGCCCCAATTTTTGTTTTTTCAATGGCAAGCGCTTCTCCGGTCAGTAAAGATTCATCGACTTTCAAGTAGGTACCACTTACTAAATGTCCATCGGCGGGAATTCTTGTGCCTTCTTTTAAAAGGACGCTGTCGAGTACTACTACATCTTGGCGCTTGATTTGCAGTTGTTTTCCATTCCTGAGCACAATACTACTGGGTTGAGCAAAAACCTCGAGTGCTGCCAGAACATTGGCAGAACGGTAGTTTCTATAAAATGAACTCATAATGACAAGGGAGGTCCAGCCGATGAAAATAAATCCGGACCAAAAATCACCGAGCAATATATATATGACCGCACAGGCCAAGAGCAAGAGCATCATGGGTTCACTCGCGCTTTTGACAATTCTTTTCCAAATGGCCGTTTTTGACTTTTCAAGCGCATTAGCGCCAAATTTTTCGCGTTGTTGTTGGACTTGCGCATTGGTAAGTCCCTTTTCGTATGGAGGCGTTTGCATAGTGCAATTTAACTGCTCCCCAAGCCCCGTCATTTGTACTTAAATGAACCTTTCTTGAAAATTTAGAAGGTGTGAATTATGTAAACTAAAGGCAGAATGGCGTAACTATTATCCTTTGAAATAACCACACCTTTGTAATATAAAATTTCACAATCCATTCATTTATTTCAACTGCTGTAAAATGGGAAAATTAAATTCAAAAATAGCGCTAGTGACAGGTGCTGCATCGGGTATCGGTAGAGATGTGTGTTATCGTTTTTTAGAGGAAGATTGCGTGGTAATTGCTACTGATATCAATTCAGATGCCCTCGAAGCGCTCAAAAAAGAAGCCCCTCACAAAGGATTGCGCCTGCATGTATTGCCTTGCGACATCACCAAAGAAAGAGAACTAGAAACTTTAGTTGGCTTTGCCATCAAAGAACACCAACATATTGATATTTTGGTCAATAACGCAGGTGTGATGGATAATTTTGAAGCCATAGCAGACGTCAGTAATTCACAGTGGGATCGGATCATGAATGTGAATTTACGCGGGCCGTTTATGTTAATGAGGCTATTGATACCACATTTCTTACACCACAAATATGGCAATATCATTAATATATCTTCAATTGGTGGTTTGCAGGGCGGTCGGGCCGGAGCTGCCTATACAGCGAGTAAATTTGCTTTAAATGGCTTGACTAAAAACACAGGATATTTGTATGCAGAGCAAGGTATCCGCTGCAATGCGGTTGCACCAGGTGCAGTAGAAACGCATATCAGTGACTCGATTGATTACTCCAAAGTTTCAAAAGACATGAATGAACTGCTCATTGCCGGCCTTAAGCTCAATCCGAGAATAGGCAAGCCCAAAGAAATAGCTGAAATTGTGTTGTTTCTTGCCAGTGAAGATTCATCGATGATCAATGGCGAAGTATTAGTAGCAGATGCTGCTTGGACTGCCTATTAATTTAAATGTAAACTTTAATTAAAATAATATAAATACATAATTATCAATCTAATATAACTTTGTTAAACAAATTAGTTATTCAGTATTTATCTAAAAACAATCAAACATGGAAACTCCAAAATCAAACACCTCAACCTATGTGACAGTTGCCATCGCTAGTGCTGCAGTTGGCGCGCTTATGGGAGTGCTTTTTGCACCAGACAAAGGCAGCGTTACACGTCACAAAATCTCCGGAAGCGCTAAGAAAATGGCCACAGATCTTACTCACAATTTAGGCTTTAATGCTGAGAAGGAACTCTTTGCTCAGAAAGATTAGCAATGGTTAAAAGCAAAATACAGCTGCCGTGAGTTAGCACACAATCGGGACGCGTAAATCCAAGGAAAAGGTGGCTGTATGATGTCTTTAGCCCTATGAGAACCAGCGCTTGCGCTGGTTTTTTTAACCATTTAAAAATTCAAATCATGAACGTTGACCATCCTATTAATGAATTTGCAGACCAATTCAAGCAATATTTGAAAACGACTACAGAGATTGCAAAACTCGAGGTTTTAAAACGAACAGTTCAAATGAGTGCGCACCTCATATTGCAATTTTTGCTTTGGGGTTTTATGCTTTTATTCACCTTGCTTTCTTGTATGGCTTTGGCTTATTATATTTCTGAGGTGGTAGATGACAAAGCAAAAGGTTTTGCTTTTGTGGCCGCCGCGATTGGTGTCCTCACACTCATAGTGCAGCTCTATTTAGCTAAGCGCATGCGCGCTTTGTTTGAGACGCAATTGCTCAGACGCATGTATCAAGATAGTATATAACGCTTCTTTTACTCCTAGAATTATGAAAACTACAGACGCCATCCAGGACAGACTCAATTTACTTTATGCCTTGCAAAAAGAACAAGAGTATCAATTAAATACAGGTATTTCGAAACTATCAACAGCCTTTACTCCGGTTAAAATAATCGCAGATCTAATTGGAGGCGTGGCTCAGAAAGCACCAGAGATCAATAGCGCAGCGCCAAAAAGTTATAGTCCGCTTTGGGACAAGCTAACTGACCAAGTTGGTATTACCTCGCCAATTGCTAAAAGCACCATTCATTTGGCGCTAGATCAATTGATGTCCAAGTGGATGGAAGGTCAAAAGCCTATGGTTCATGAAGACAAAGTTGTTTCAAAAGAGCTGATTTTAGATCACACATTGAATCATTTTTAAGCGCACTGCAACCAAATTTATGATTGAATTCAAACGCGCAGGCGTAGTACTCCAAACAACTGCGCTTGCTTTTGAATCGATGGGTGTTTTGAATCCTGCTGTAATTATTCACAATGGAGTTATCCATATGTTTTACAGAGCGGTTGCCGAAGACAGTAAATCAACAATTGGCTATTGTCTTTTTCAAACGCCCTTGCGTGTAGACAAGCGTAAGGAGAAGCCATTACTCGTTGGGGATACCATTCACGAAAAAATGGGAATGGAAGATCCCAGGATAGTTGAAATTGACGGCCTTTTTTACTTGAGTTATACTGCATTTGATGGCAAAAGCGCTTTAGGCTCTTTACTTCTGAGCAAAGATTTAATTCATTTTTATGGGAAGCGTGTGATTGTAGCGCTCAAAAAACTCAACACTAAAAAAAACCTTCTGGCTGAACGTTTTCGCTGGGATAAAAATTTAGTTTTTTTTCCGAGAAGAATCAATGGTCAAATTTATTTTATGCACCGGATCAAACCACATATTTTACTGAGCTCTGTTGCCAATATTTCGGAGATAGATGCGCTTTTCTGGGAGCGCAAGCCGCTATCCAAACGCAATACGCGCTTGTATTTAAAGTCCAGAGAAATTGGATCAAATTATGTGGGGGCAGGTTGCCCACCAATAGAAACCGAAGCGGGCTGGTTACTGATTTATCATGCGGCCTATTTACTCGAGGATCAAATTATTTATAAAATACATGTGGCGCTACTCGATATTGAGCAGCCTAGCCGGGTAATAGCAGAGCTGCCCTACCCTGTTCTGGAGCCGCAAACAGCATATGAACGTTTTGGAATTGTAAACAATGTGGTATTTCCGACAGCGAGTATTGAGGTTCTAGACACCGTATATGTCTATTATGGCGCTGCAGACTCTTGTATTGCATGTGCTTACTTCTCCATGTCTGAAATGCTTCAAGAACTTTTAAAACATCCTTTACTTGAATCTTATGACGCCTAGTGAATCAAACCAATTTAGAATTTTACTCATGTGCAGTTACTTGCCAAGAGAATGCGGAATTGCTACATATAGCTCAGATCTCAGACAAAGTCTTGTCGAAAAATTTGGCCTAAATTGCCTGGTAGATATTTGCGCGCTTGAAAATACACAAGACGACTATACCTATCCAAATGAAGTGAAATACACCTTAAAAGTGGATGACAAGTGGGCATATTCAAAGTTAGCAAAGGAGCTCAATGAACTCCAAGACTATGATGCGATCTTAATTGCCCACGAGTTTGGCTTATTTGGTGGCGCTTATGGCAAGGATCTCTTGCTGTTTTTGGCTGCGAATCAAACACCTGTCATTTTGAATTTTCATACGGTTTTGCCGAATCCTGATAAAGAGCGCTATACGGTTGTCAATCAGTTGATTGCCTATTCAAGCGAGGTCGTTTGCATGACCAATGCAAGTGCCAATTTATTGATGAAAGCATACAATTGTCCTCAAGATAAATGCAAAGTAATTGCACATGGTACTGCTTTAGTGGCGCACAGAAATCAACAACAACTCAAAACAGGCTTGAATTTAGACAACAAACTTATGCTCACCACCTTTGGCTTGCTGAGTCGTGGAAAAAGCATTGAAACCGCTTTGCAAGCGCTTGTGTTGATCAAAGATAAATTCCCTAATTGTTGCTATGTCATCTTGGGCAAGACCCATCCAGAGGTTGCCAAAGCAGAAGGTGAAAGCTATAGACTTTCTTTAATGGCGCTTACTGCGCGCTTAGGTTTAAGTGAAAATGTGCGCTTTGTAGATGCGTTTGTCGAAAATCAGCTGCTCCAAGATTATTTACAAGCAACAGATTTATACCTTTTTACATCAAACGACCCTAATCAGGCGGTGAGTGGCACTTTTGCCTATGCAATGGCTTGTGGTTGCCCAATTGTGGCAACAGCAATTCCTCAGGCAAAAGATGCACTTGGTTCGGCAGGTATTGTTGTAGATTTTAATCATCCTCAACAAATGGCTAATGCTATTGAACGGGTTTTGCAAGATGAGTTATTGCGCTTAGAAATGCAGCAGGCAGCGGTTCAGAAAAGCAAACCTACCGCTTGGCCAAATGTGGCCTTGCAATACATGCGTTTGTTTGAAAAAAACAATCCCCTGCAGAAGAAAATAAACCACAGTGCTTTACCTAACTACAACCTGAACCACTTGAAAAAGTGTACAACTTCAATAGGTTTACTTCAGTTTTGCCAAGCAGAACAACCTTTATTGGCATCTGGTTATACCTTAGATGACAACGCGCGGGCGCTAATTGCGCTCGTTGAATACTACGCCATTTATCCAGAATACGGGATACTTAAAAATATCCGCATTCATTTTGGTTTTATCGAGCGCATGCAATTAGCCAGCGGACGTTTCATCAATTATCTTGACTTTCTAGAAAACCCGACCTCTCAAAATTCAATTGAAAATTTAGATGACGCCAATGGTCGGGCCATTTGGGCACTTGGCACAATGGCATCTTTGCAGCAAATGTTTGATCCAATGTACCTCAAAAAAGTACAGCACATGATTGAGAAGAGTTTGGATATGCTTTCCAAAATTGAATCGCCAAGAGCAATAGCATTTGCGATCAAAGGCTTGGTAAAGTATGGCGGGGTGGTTTCGGATCCTCGAATTTTTGAATTAATTGCTGCAATGGGAAAAAAATTAGAGTTGCTATATGCTTCCCATCGCAAGGACGAGCACCACTGGTTTGAGCCAAAATTGACTTATGCAAATGCCCTTTTGCCAGAAGCACTCTTGTTAGTTTCGAAAATCACGTCCAATCAAAATCAGCAAGCAATTGCAAACCAGAGCTTTACTTATCTGCTCAAGCTGCTTTTTGACGACGGCAAATTTCAAGTCATCTCCAATCAGACGTGGTATGAACCTGGGCAAGAGACTGCAACCGATGGCCAACAGCCCATTGATGTCTCTTATACCATTTTGGCACTGTCAACTTTCTATCAATATACCAAATTAAAGTCGTACCTTATTAAGATGAAAACGGCTTTTGATTGGTATCTCGGAAAAAATAGCCTGAATCAAATTGTGTACAACCCTGTTTCAGGCGGTTGCCAAGATGGTCTTGAAGCCAACGGCGTGAATATCAACCAAGGTGCAGAATCTACCGTTACTTACCTTATGGCCCGCAACCAAATGGAAATACATTTTAAATTGAACACCTCCAACATAGAATATAAAAACAGTCCTACACCTAAAAATTTGAATTATGATTCATTTAGAACTTTACAAGCATCGAAAAGTTCAAGCGCTCAGCGCTGATTTCAGCACATTTTTTCCAGATTTATTACTTTGTTTATATTACAAGCCCGCAGCGCCTCATGATCAGGCCAAGCATGCACATCTTCGGCACACCAAACTTGCGAAGGGCCCTAAAGATCTTATTGAAGATTGCACGGCTAGCAACAACGAGGGTTTGTTTGTATTTGACCCCGCCCTAACAATTAAGGATTTTAGAGCGCAATTGCTCCTCGATTACGGCATCCATTCAGAGGTTTTTCAGCGTGTAGGTAAAAATCAGTGGTCTACCTTCTCAGCGCCAGAGGATCATGTTTTAAATGAAGTCCCGTTTCTTCTTCATTGATTATTTTCAATTAAGAAATAGATGTAAATCATTCTATTAATGATGCAAGGTGCTCCTTGTGAAGGTCAACTAATTTAGCAACACAACCTTATTGTTATGAAAAAATACATTAAAAATATGGTGAGCAATCGTTGCATCAACCAGGTGTCCGGAATACTCGTCGATATGGGTATCGCTTTTCAAACCATCGAACTTGGCGAGGTTCTTTTTGAACAAAGATTGAGCATGATCCAAGAGCTGGATTTTCAGTATAAACTCAAGCAAGTGGGGCTCGATTTAATCAGTGACTCAAAGAAACTCTTGTCTGAACGCATCAAAGTGGTGATTATTCAAATGATTCATTATTCTGACGAACACATCAAAACCAACTTTTCTGTGTACCTCTCGGAAAAGACCAATTTGAACTACACTTATTTGTCAAATGTATTCAGAACCGAGAACAACATGACCATACAGCAATTCATTATCATTCATAAAATTGAACGGATCAAGGAGTTATTGCTTTATGGCGAAATGAACTTATCTGAAATTTCCTACAAGATGCATTACAGCAGTATTGCGCATTTGTCCAATCAGTTCAAAAAAATCACGGGGCTATCGCCAACTGAATACCGTAACCTAGATGTCATTCGGCGCATACCCCTTGAAGAAATTGGAAACCCACGCATCAGAACGTTAAAGCTGAGCAGTAGGATTTGATTTCTTCTCGCACTCTTCTGAATTCGGCCATGATTTCTTCTTCAGACCCTGTTGCTTTGGCTGGATCAGTAAAGTTGTGGTGAATGCGTTTGGCGCTTCTCGGAAAAATCGGACAACGCTCACTAGCATGGTCACAAACAGTGAAAATCAAGTCAAAAGGAATGGCAAGGTATTCGTCTACATGATTAGAGGTGTGTGCACTGATGTCAATGCCATCCTCTTTCATGGTAGCAATTGCGCGCGGGTTTACGCCATGTGTTTCTACTCCTGCGCTATACACATTGGCTTTTTCTCCGTAAAAATGACGTAAATACCCTTCGGCAAGTTGACTTCTGCAACTATTACCCGTACAAAGGACTAAAATGTTCTTTTTCATTTAAAATAT
>CANHSA010000011.1 GCA_947463345.1 Flavobacteriales bacterium | reverse complement strand
TACACATGGGTGCGTTCAGAATTTTTAGACAAAAACAACATCTATGTGCCTACTTCCTGGGATAGCCGACATATTGTGTCCTTAACAGGAGGGAAGCGCTTTAAAAACGGTTGGGAATTTGGTATGCGTTGGTTGTTTTCGGGCGGTGCACCATACACACCTTATGATATCGCTACTTCGAGCTTAACTACCAATTGGGATGTCAACGGAATTGGCGTGCTCGACTACACTCAACTCAATACCGCGCGAGAGTCTAGCTTTCATCAGTTGAACATCCGTGTCGATAAAAAATTGTACCTCAAGCAGTTCAATATGAATTTCTATTTTGACGTACAGAATGCCTACGGTTACAAAGCGCAGTTGGCACCCATCTTACTTGTAGAAACAGATGCCAATAACCAACCTGTCCTCGATCCAAACGACCCCACGCGCTACCAAACCAAGTTGCTAGAAAACGCATCAGGCCTTTTGCAGCCAACTTTAGGAATCATCATTGAGTTCATTACCAAAAAAGCGAAGTAATTAGTTTTCACGGATTTTTAAAAAAGTGGTATCTTTGCACCCAAATTAAAGAAATACATGGCTACCAACAGAACTTTTACAATGCTTAAGCCCGATGCAATCGAAAACGGGCACATGGGCAAAATCATCGACATGATCATCGGCGCAGGCTTCGATATCAAAGCGATGAAATACACAGTGCTTTCTGAAGCGCAGGCAAAAGAATTTTATGCTGTTCACGCAGAGCGTCCGTTCTACGGCGAACTCGTTGAATACATGACCAGCGGACCAATCGTTGCTGCAATTCTTGAAAAAGACAACGCTGTTGCTGATTTCCGTGCACTTATCGGTGCTACAGATCCAGCTGAAGCTGCAGACGGAACCATCCGTAAAGCTTATGCTGAAAGCAAAGGTCGCAATGCAGTTCACGGTTCTGATTCAGACGAAAACGCTGAAATCGAAGGTAAATTCCATTTTGCTGCCAACGAAATTTTCTAATTTCGCTTTACAAATAGATTTTTAAAGACCGCTTTGCGGTCTTTTTTTATGTTGAGCCCCATGAGATTCACAGAAGCCACCGAGAAACGCCGCACCTTCGGCATTATTTCCCACCCAGATGCTGGTAAAACCACCCTGACCGAAAAACTTTTGCTTTTTGGTGGCGCTATTCAAACAGCTGGGGCTGTAAAAAACAACAAAATCAAGAAGTCGGCCACCTCCGATTTCATGGAAATTGAAAAGCAACGCGGTATCTCCGTAGCTACTTCCGTGATGGCATTTGGCTACAACGACAAGCAAATCAATATCCTCGACACACCCGGTCACAAAGACTTCGCCGAAGACACCTTTCGTACCCTCACCGCAGTAGACAGCGTCATTTTGGTCATCGACTGCGCCAATGGGGTGGAGGCCCAAACAGAACGCCTCATGGAAGTGTGTCGCATGCGCAAAACACCAGTCATCATCTTTATCAACAAAATGGACCGCGATGGTAAAGAAGCTTTTGACTTACTCGATGAGTTAGAATCTAAGTTATCCATCAAAGTGCGCCCGCTCACTTGGCCAATCGGTATGGGCGACCGCTTCCAAGGCGTATACAACATTTACCAACAAAGCCTGAACTTATTCTCGGCCAACAAAACCAAAATTGCCGAAGATGTCGTCTCCATTGCCGACACCTCCGACCCTGCACTCGACCAAATCATTGGCGAGGCGCCGGCCATCGAATTGCGCGAAGAACTCGATATGATCGAAGGCGTATACGATGCCTTTGACCGCAATACTTACTTGTCGGGCGATGTCGCACCTGTTTTTTTCGGGTCGGCAGTCAATAATTTTGGTGTCAAGGAGCTACTCGATACCTTTTGCGAAATTTCGCCATCGCCTCAGGGTCGCGAGAGCGATACCCGCATGGTAGAACCCTCCGACGAGCGCTTTTCTGGTTTCGTTTTTAAGATCCATGCCAACCTCGACCCCAAACACCGCGACCGCATCGCCTTTTTACGCATCGTTTCAGGTCGTTTTGAACGCAATAAGTTCTACCACCACGTGCGCCTCAACAAAGACATGAAATTCCCGAATCCAACGTCTTTTATGGCTCAAGATAAAAGCGTCATCGACGACGCCTATCCTGGAGATGTCATCGGTTTGTACGACACCGGTTCTTTTAAAATTGGCGATACCCTCACCACAGGTGAAAAGATGCTCTTTAAAGGGGTGCCGTCCTTCTCTCCAGAAATTTTCCAGGAACTTGAAAATCTCGACCCTTTGAAATCTAAGCAATTAGAAAAAGGCATTCGCCAGCTCATCGACGAAGGAGTAGCGCAGTTGTTTATACAGCAGCCGGGTAACCGTAAAATTGTCGGTACGGTTGGGCAACTACAATTTGAGGTCATCAACTACCGCCTTATTCACGAATATGGCGCCAATTGCCGTTTTGTGCCACGCAACTACTTCAAAGCTTGCTGGATCACCAGCACCAATCCAGAGCAACTCGCTAATTTCAAGCGGGCCAAAAGCAATTACCTCGCCTTAGATAAAGATGAAAATTTAGTTTTCTTAGCTGAAACAACATTTTTATTGCAAATGGCCGAACAAGACTACCCAGATCTGACTTTTCACCAAACATCTGCCTTCAAACTAGAGGCTTAGCCTGATTTATTGACCTGAGTTAAGGGCAAGTCCTCGAGAAAAACCTTAATTTTAGTGCAAACCTTTCAGTTATGTCAAATCCTTTAGAACGCCGTTCCTTTTTGTCTCGCCTAGGTTTGGGCTTGGGTGCCGTTGTTGTGCAGCCTTTTCAATTATTTTCTAAAACACAATCTGTTCCGATGCATACGCCGCTCGTTTCCAAAATTCGCCCACTTGGTTTTCAGTGGGAAACCCTCGATCCCTTCTTGTTTTGCGTGCATCACGAAGATTTCTTTCCGAAAGGAAACGCTGCTTTAGGTCCAGACCCGACCAATTTTGAAGGCCGCCACATGGGTCAAGATTTCATCGTCAAAGATGGTTTTAGAATGTATCACGGCTCTACTGTTCCGGGTTTCCCAGGGCATCCGCACCGCGGTTTTGAAACCATCACAGTAGTGAGAACAGGATTGGTTGACCACGCTGACAGCATGGGTGCAGCAGGCCGTTATGGCAACGGTGATGTGCAATGGATGACCGCCGGCAAAGGGGTTCAGCACGCCGAAATGTTTCCGCTGCTCAACCAAGACAAAGACAACCCACTAGAACTCTTTCAGATTTGGCTCAATTTGCCTAAAAAGAGCAAAATGGTACAGCCGCATTTCAAAATGTTGTGGGCCGAATCCGTTCCAAAGTTTAGTGTAGCTTCTCCAACTGGCCAAGCGCATATAGAAGTACTCGTCGGAAAATTAGGCCAAAATCAATCTGCCAACACACCACCCAACTCTTGGGCGGCCGATCCTAACAATCACGTGGCTATCTACAATATTCACCTAGAAGCCGGCGCTTCCTTTGAAATCCCTGCGGCAGCTGCTGGCGTGAACCGCAGTGTTTATTATTATGAAGGGAATGGCCTAACTATTGCAGGCCAACAAATTGCACACTATCATGCTGCCGATGTAGACGCTGCTCAAAAATGTCTTTTGCAAAACGGCACAGAAACGTCTAAAGTTTTGGTGTTGCAAGGGCGCCCTATCAACGAACCAGTTGTGCAGCATGGCCCTTTTGTCATGAACAGCAAAGAAGAAATCTACCAGGCCTTTCAAGATTATCAAACTACGCAATTTGGCGGTTGGCCTTGGCCGCGCTACGACCAAGTCCACGACCCTAAACTTGGGCGCTTCGCCAAACATGCCGATGGCAGGGTAGAGGAACCGAAGGGGTAGGGGTATCATTTGTCTTTGAATAACTTAATTTGCGAAATATCAACATGGTATACTTCGGTATTTTTCCTAAGTTTATCCTTTAGAAGATTTTCCTCATGACAAAATATACCTTAAGTTTCCTCCTTTTTCTTGCTCCTCTGTTTACTATCCACGCGCAAGTCGCAGATTGGATTGCTGCAAAACCCGGAATGGGAATAGATGTAGCGATAGACCAGTTTCAAGACAGTTATACGTGTGGTCAGATAGTTGGTATAAACAATCAAATTGGAACAGCTATTGTGAATAGCAATGGTCTTCAAGATGTAGTTGTTCAGAAACATGCGTCTAATGGTTCGCTTTTATGGGTTGCCCATTTTGGTGGTGTTGGAAGTGATTATTCATCTAAAATTGTTTTTGATGGACAAAATTCGGTTTGGGTAGTTGGACATTTTCAGCAAACCATGACTGTCGGTTCATTTACGCTCGTTTCCGGAGGTGGATCAGACGTATTTATTGCCAAATTAGACGCAAGTAATGGTGCGGTGTTAATGGCGAAAAAAGGCGGTGGAAGCACCAATGATTACGCCATGGATTTAAGTCTTGGTACAAACGGCAATTTGTTTTTCACTGGTAATTATAATGGTTCCTTTGTTTTTCCTGGTGCAAATATCAGCTCAAGTGGCAATGGTCACGCCTTTGTGTTGGAAATCGATTTAGCAGGAAATCCAGTGCAGTCCTTTGGTATAACCGGAGGAGTTTCCATTTACACGCATACGGTGGACATTTTTGGAAATATATATGTCGGTGGATTTTCAACATCTACGAATATTGGATTCAACGGGACTACTCAATCCATGAGCGGACAAAACCACTTTATTGCCAAGTTCAATGCGATGGGTGTTTTTCAATATAAAACCTTATCCAACTATAATGGGGAGGTTTATGGTTTATGTGCCGATTCAACAGGAAGTATATATTTCACAGGGAACTTTGACACTCAAGCTAGTTTTGGGTCCCTTTCTTTGACCAATGGTGCCAATGATAATGCGCTTCTTGTCAAGATAAACAACAATGGAAATTATTCATGGGCAAAGTCCTTTGGCGGAAATGGCAACGATCAAGGCTATGATTTGAAATGTAAAGGAAATGGTCAATTGTTTTTGACAGGTGTTTACTCAGGGAATATCACATTTGGAACCATTCCTTTATCTGGAGGTTCAAATTTCAGGGCATATTTAGCTGAAATTGATTCGAGTGGAGTGTTCACTGCCGTTATTTCAGGCTCTTCATCTAATTCAATGGTTATTTCGAATGCCCTTTCATTATTCGGCGATGATATTTACTTAACTGGCATAGGAGCAGGAATGATGAACATGGCCGGACAAACGTGTCTACTTTCAGAGTCATTTTTGGTAAAGATTACAGGTTCTGCGAATGCGATCAATGGAAAAGTTTTCTTGGATGTGAATAGCAATGCCTTACTTGATCCAACTGAAATAGGTTTGCCGAATGTCTTGTTGCAACTGACCAACGGTTCTTTTCAAGCACTTTCAGCAAATTCTGGTCATTATGAGGTCTATGCTACCGCGGGTAGTTACTTGGTGCAAATACCAAATATTCCACTTTACCATAGTTTAAGCACTGCAGTCTCACAATCTGCGGTTTTTTCAGGTCTAGGAAATGTAGATTCTTTGAATCATTTTGGACTTGTACCTATTCCAAATATGCCTGATTTGCGCGTGACGCTAACACCTCTTACGGCACCGAAAGCGGGATTTGTTTTAGCTTATTTGTTGTCCTATAAAAATATTGGGACAGTTGCGCAAAACGCCACAGTATTCTTTAATGCTCCTTCAGGCATTAATTTCATTTCAGCTTCTCCTGCAGCAAGTGCTCAAAACGGTGGTAATGTCGAGTGGCAATTGGGCATGTTGCAACCCGGACAGCAGGGAGATATTTACGTGCAGTATAATATTCCTATCGGAACGCCATTAGGTTTTCCGCTTTCGTCCCAAGCTCAAATTACGCCTGTTATCGGTGATCTCACCATGAATGACAATAGTTCCCAAAGTCAAATTCAAGTGGTTGGACCCTATGATCCGAATATTAAATTAGTGGATAAAGATACGCTCTACAATATCTCCACTTCGGATTGGTTGGAATATACCGTTCACTTTCAAAATGTAGGGACGGACACAGCTCATAATGTTGTTATTGTCGATACCTTATCGACCTTATTAGATTTGACGACTTTTGAGGTGCTATCCATGAGCCATCAACCACTTGAAGTGAATTTTGATCAACAAGTATTGACCTTTCGCTTTAATCAAATTATGTTGCCGGATAGTACGACCAATCAAGTTGGTTCGAATGGATTTGTGAAATTCCGAATGAAGCATCCATCGTCGTTAGCCTTTCTTACAGAAATTGAAAATTTTGTCGATATTTACTTTGATTTTAACGATGCGATTCGAACAAATACGGCGACTACTGTTCATTTGGACTCCACAATTTCTGGAATTTCCACCATCAATCACCAGGATGCTTTTGTCTTATATCCTAACCCTACTAATGCTGATTTAACGATTGAATTCAATCAAACACAGAACGAGTCGGTACAGTTGATGATCAGTGATTTAAGTGGCAGAATACTGCAGACAAGCACATTGACAGGTAAAGTAAATAAACTGAATGCCGAATCTTTAACACCTGGCATTTATAACCTTCAAGTCACATTGAATGGTCATCAGCGTAGTCAAAGGTTCATCAAATTGTAGTTGAACTCAGGCACTAGCTCAACAACTTACCCCTCCTAAATCCCGACGGAGTCAACAGTTTTTTCTTAAAAAACACTCTATTGAAATAACTCAAAGACTCAAAGCCACAATCGTGTGCTATTTTGCTGACATTGTCTTCGGAAGAGAGTAGCAGGTGACAAGCTTCGTTGATGCGTAAATCGTTTAAATAATCAGAGAACGTGGTGCTGGTCGCCTTCTTGAAGAACTTACAAAAGTTACTTTCTGACATAAATACAAGGTCGGATACTTGTTTGAGCGAAATGGACTCCGAATAATGGTTTTGGATGTGCGTGCAAACTTTGTTGATGCGCGTTTCAAACTTTTTCGAAATAACGTTGTGATAGGAATCCGGACACAAGATGCTTGCTTGTTTTGCGGTCAGATCCTGGAGCAGGGATAAAAGCGCTAGGACGCTTTCTAGTTCTTTAGTTTGGCCAAGTGAGCGGAGTTTTTGCACGAACAAAGCATCCGACTCAAAGCACAGCCCTTTTGCAGCTTTCTCCAACAGCTCTTTGATTGCTTGACCTTCATTCAACTTTAAAAATGGTTCGATGAAGGCGCTTGAGAATTGAATGACGATTGCTTGAGAAGGGCTTCCGTCTTCGTTTTTGCCCCACCAAGTGTGTGGGAGCTTACTGCCCAACAAGACGAGGTCGCCAGTAGAAAATTGTTCCTGCGAATTGCCAACTACGCGGTAGCCATTTCCTTTAAGGATATACGTCAATTCAAATTCTGGATGGTAGTGCCACTTGAATTCAAAGGCAGGAACACTAATTTTGGTTTGATAAAAACTAGCGCCACCTTGTTTGGATGGGATGTCTTCTAATAGTGCTTTCATGAGCTCTTATCAACTAAATTTACTTTTTGTTTTCGAATATAATTCAATATAGTATTATAATTGAATAAAATAAGCATATTTCTTTTTTGATTGAACTGCTAATTTTGAGTTGTAGAAAACTTTCAATTCGAAAACATGCCTCAACTTCCTGAACAAATTCGTCATTTCCTTGAAACACCGTATCCTTTGACGCAAGCTCAAATTGCTTTTTATGAGCAACAGCGCTTCATCAAATTAAAGCAGGTATTGAATGCTGAAACAATCGCTTTCTTTAATGAAGTTATTACGGAGCAAGTCGCCGTCATGAACCAAGAACAAACCGCACTTGAAGAGCGCAGTACATACGGGAAAGCCTTTTTGCAATTGTTTAATTTGTGGAGAGAGAATGAGTTGATCAAAGAATTGGTTTTCAGTAAGCGCTTAGGGCAGCTCGCCAGTGAGCTCATGGCGGTCAATGGGGTGCGTTTGTATCACGACCAAGCTTTGTTCAAGGAAGCGGGAGGCGGCATTACTCCTTGGCATGCCGACCAATATTACTGGCCTTTGTCAAGCGATAAAACCGTTACGGCCTGGATTCCCTTGCAAGCAACACCTTTAGAAATGGGCCCACTAGAATTTAGCGCGGGAAGTCATGCCATCGTTGAAGGTAGAGAATTAGAAATTGGCGATGAAAGCGAAGAAATCATCCAAAAAACACTCCGTGTGACTGATTTTGAGCATGTCATCGAAGCTTTTGACATTGGTGAAATCAGTTTTCATTCTGGCTGGATTTTTCACCGAGCAGGGGCGAATATCACCGATCAAATGCGCAAAGTCATGACCGTCATTTACATGGACAAAGACATGGTACTGAAGGCCCCAGACAATGCCAACCAAGACAACGACTGGAAAACCTGGTGTCCGGGTGCCCAAATTGGTGCCGTCATTGAAACACCCTTGAATGAACTCATTTATTCAAATTAAGCATGCAGATCAAATACCTTTGCACATATTGGGGTTCCGAAGATCTTTGCGCGAAAGTTTTTTTAGATAAAGTGCTTTCCCACGGCTTCGATGGCGTTGAAATCAACTTTCCTGATGAGCAGCAATTTATAGATGAATTTATGTCCGAATTGGAACGCATCCGCAAGACGAGCCATCCGGAGTTTATCTTTATTGCCCAACAAGTACTTTCAAACGAAAAGGAAACAGTTGAAGCCTACGCTGAACGACTGACGAACCGACTGAATTTCTTGCTTGAATTAAAACCAAATGCGATCAATTCACATACAGGAAAGGACTTTTTTGAATTTGAAGAGAATTGCACCATTATAGAAAAAGTGGAGGAGCTGGGCCGAGCCGCTGGCATTCCCATTTGGCATGAAATCCATCGGGGGAGGTTTTCCTTTCACCTCCGAACACTGCTCGACTATTTGAGTATCTTCCCGAATCTGAAGCTCATCGCTGATTTGTCCCATTTTTGTGTCGTTTCAGAAAGCGATTTAAGTGACCAACAAGAACTCCTGACGCGAATTTATCCAAACATCCAACACATCCATGCCAGGGTAGGATTTGAGCAAAGTCCGCAGGTGAATCATCCGTTTGCTCCCGAATGGAAAAAGCACTTGGATCTGTATACCACTTGGTGGAAAGAAATCATTGCGCTGCAGTCGCAGAACGGAGCTAGGCATTTGACCATTACCCCAGAATTTGGTCCTTTCCCATACATGCCTCAAGCGCCTTTCACACAACAACCGTTGGCTGACCAATGGGAAGTAAATAGACTCATGAAAAAATACTTACAAGAAAAGCTATAAATGATGAATTTTAAGATACTTGTATGTTTTTGTTTGGGTTTTCTTGGAAGTGAATTTCATGCACAGCACCATCGTTTTGTCAATCCTTTGATAGGCACCGACGGCACAGGACATACCTTTCCGGGGCCTTCTATGCCCTTCAGTATGGTGCAGCCCGGTCCAGATAATCAAGATTACGGCTGGAACCACACCAGTGGTTATCAATACAAAGACACTTTTTTGCTGGGATTTTCTCAAACGCACTTGAGCGGTACTGGCATCAATGAAATGGGCGATGTCTTGTTGTTGCCGATCAATCCTAAACGAGTAAGTGAAAAAAATATATACGATAAAGCAACGGAGTCCGCAAACCTAGGCTATTATCGTGTGACGAAAAAAGATGGTGTCAAGGTAGAACTCACGTGTTCAGAAAGAGTGGCCTTTCACCAATATACCTTTCCCGAACAGGAGGCACAAGTATTCTTAGACTTTCAACATGGGCTGCGCTTTGTCTTTGAAGAAAATGACCCAAAATCTTTGGTTCTTGAAAGTGACATCACGTTTGAAAACGATTCTACGATTTCAGGGTATTGCTATACCGACAATTGGGTCAAAAGGAAATACTTCTTTTCCCTGACCTTTGATCATCCGATAGCGCGAACTACTGAATTACCCCAAAAAGCAAACGAAAAAGCGCCAAAATACCTCTTGGATTTTGTACTCGCTGCGTCCAAAACCTTAAAAGTGAAAATTGCCTTATCTACGGTGGATGTAGAAGGTGCCAAACGAAATATGGCAGCAGAAATCAGCCACTGGGATTTTCAAAAAGTACGCGACGAAAACCTAAAAAGTTGGGAAAACTATTTGTCGAGAATTGACATCAAAGCACCTCGAAAGCAAAAGGAAGTATTTTACACTTCTTTTTACCATTTACTTTTGCAACCTTCGAATATTGCCGATGTCGATGGCCGCTATCGAGGAGTGGATGACGTCGTCAGAACAGCGGCAAACAAAACCTATTATTCCACGCTTTCCATTTGGGATATTTATCGCGGGGCCTTTCCGCTGCTGCAAATTGTGGCGCCAGAAAAAATAGATGGTATTGTTCAGACCATGCTCTTGCATCACCAAGCCAAAGGTTTTTTACCCATCTGGACCGCCTGGGGCCAAGACAACTATTGCATGATCGGCAACCACGCCATACCCATGATTTTATCGGCTTATCAGAATGGCTTCAAGGGTTTTAACGCAGAGGAGGCACTCAAGGCCATGGTTGAAACCAGCACAAGAAGTCATATCAATTCAGACTGGGAAATGTACATCAAGTTTGGTTATTACCCTTTCGATCAATTGGACAACGAATCTGTTTCTAGAACCCTCGAAAGTGGCTACGACGACTGGTGCGTGGCCGAAATGGCGCGTAAATTAGGAAAGGAAGAAGTTGAAAAAGAATTTCAAAAGCGCGCCCTTTTTTATCAAAATATCTATGACTCCAGCACTGCTTTTTTCAGAGGGAAGGATGCACAAGGCAACTGGAGAACGCCATTTGACCCGCTGATGGCCACCTCACCACTCAACAATCCTGGTGACTACACCGAAGCCAATGCCTGGCAGTATTTTTGGACGCCCGCGCAACACGATGTGCAAGGAATGATTCAATTACTCGGCGGCAAAGAACAGTTTACCCAGAAGTTGAATGCGTTTTTCACGACGCAAGCCCCCAATCCCAACAAATTTTTGGGTCAGGAAGCCATGATTGGTCAGTATGCGCATGGCAATGAGCCGAGTCATCACATCATTTACTTATATGCCTTTACCGATCAGTACAAAACGGGTCAAAAGTATATTCATCAGGTCATGACTGACTTTCATCAAAACACACCCAACGGCATGATCGGCAATGACGACTGCGGACAAATGAGTGCGTGGTACATGTTGTCTACTTTAGGTTTTTATCCGGTGAACCCTGCCAATGGTACTTTTGTGTTGGGAAGTCCGCAGGTGCGCAAAGCGAAGCTGCATTTGCCCGGTGAAAAACAATTTACAGTTGTCGCCAAAGATTTTTCAGCACGCCATTATTTTCAAGAAAACCCAAGCCTAAACAAGGTAAAACTAGATAGAAACTACATTGGCTACCCGGAAATCATGCAAGGCGGCGAATTGAAGTTTCAAATGATGAACCATTAAGTAAAAGCAAATGAGAAAAGTAATTGATAGCGTGCTATTACTCACCATGATCTTGTCGTTCAGTCAATTGACATTGGCTCAAACACAACAGGGCAAAAACAAAAAAGGTGAAATTGTTTACCATGTTTGCCAACGCAGTTTCTACGACAGCAATGGCGATTCCAACGGCGATTTGAACGGTTTGCGACAGCAGCTCCCGTATTTGCAAGAACTGGGCGTGACCTCCATTTTGCTCTTTCCGCTTTACGAAGCCGATTGCTACCATAATTATTTTGCCAATGATTTTGAAAAAATTGATCCAGAATTTGGCACCATGCAAGATTATCTTGACCTCGTCAAAGAAGTGCACCGCCGAGGCATGAAAATCTACCTCGACATGGAAACCCAATACGTGACCTCCGAACACCTGTGGTGGAAAGACGCCGTGGGCAACCTCGATTCTAAATACAGCGATTATATTTTGTTCGATGACGCCGCACATCAGGTGCCCGCTACCATGGTTTTTGATTTGCGCATCTTGAACGGCTACGATGGCAAGGTGATTACCGCAACAACAGTCAATTTGAAAAGTAAAAAAGTACTCGATTACAATATAGCGTTGTTTTCCTATTTCATGGACCCCAATAAAGACGGTGCATTTGACGACGGCGTCGACGGTTTTCGCTTGGATCATGCCATGGATCATTTGGATGGCAAACCAACACTCACAAACCTGTTCGAAGAATTTTGGAAGCCGCTCATTTCGGCCTTAAAAGACAAGAATCCGGCGCTGCAAATAGTCGCCGAACAAGCCAATTGGGCAGACTACGGCTTTGAATACTTTGAAAAAGCAATCGTGGACCGCATGTTCGGTTTTGGCCTCCAGCAAGCCATTTTATCCTTTGACAAGCAGCAAATCATCGACAATGCTGAAATCATCTTGAATCAAACTCCCGAAGGGAAAGCGCAGATCATTTTCATCGAAAACCACGACATCGACCGCTTTGCTTCTCTAGAAACCAATTTGCAAAGACAAAAATTAGCGGCCGCACTTATGTTGCTCATCGGAGGTGTGCCGTCTATCTATTACGGTCAAGAACTCGGAATGCAAGGTAAAGTCTATTCTTTTGGCAATACCGACGGCAACGACATTGGCCGTCGAGAAGCATTTGAGTGGTACCAAACAGGTCAGGGAGAAGGCATGTCGTATTGGTACAAAAACTCCGGCCCATGGTGGACCAACGCCAACTCCAAGCCCAACGACGGCATTTCTTTGGAAGAGCAGCGCCTCGATCCAAATTCCTTATTCAATTGGTATAAAGCAATGATTGCCCTCAAACAAAGCAACGCCGCACTCGCAACGGGCTCCTACGAAAATGTACCCAATGAAAACCAAAATGTATTTAGTTTTTACCGCATTCAGGAGCGCAAAAAGGTGTTAGTAGTGGCGAATCTATCTGCAGACAACCAACAAGTGCTTTTCAAGCAGGACCTCAAAAAGGCTATTAATTTGCTTGACAAGCAACTTCCTTTTGAAAAACAAATGAACCTGTTGCCTTATGAAGTACGGGTGTGGGAGGTGAAGTAACGCCTCTGCAAGCCCCAAGCTACCAAAGCTTGGCCTGCGAGAACCACAGGAGAAAACCAACCTACAGCTCTGAAAAATGGCAAAAAGTAGTTCTCGGCAGTAACGTTTTGACGAGCTCCAATCATAAAAAGCAGCGGTACGGCCCAATAAATAAGGGCATAATAGAGCGCAAGACTCAAAAGCTTGTTTTTATATTTAGAGCGATAGAGCAAGGTGCGGGTCATGAAAACATCGCGCAACACCAAGAAAACCATTGCTAGAAAAGACCAAGCAAAATTGTGTTGATATTTTAAAATTTCTAATTGTCGAAAAATGTGTGGGAGCTGATGCCGGACTAATCCAGAAATTTGAAGTGTAAAAAGCAACAGAAGAGAAAGGACCAGGCCTGACACCGCACTGAACCATAATGGTGCATTTTGCCAAGCTTTTTTGAATTTGCCTTTGCGCAATGCTTGCAAAAAGAGCGTGTAGTCATTTTCTGAAGGGCGTTCAAAAAGTAGTAAAAACTGCGTGAGCAAGAAAAACACCAAACTTACCAAGGCCAGGTGGTAATAGAGTGCATTCAGACCATAGATATCAGGAGCAATGTAGGTGGTCTTGCTATAATCCTCAGAATAGATAGGGAAATTAGAAGTAAAACCATAGAAGTAGAATCCTGTAAAAACGAGAAAAGCAAGCCAGTAATTTTGGGTATTGCGGTACTGCAATTCTTTGCGCAAATTTTGATGGATACCGATGCAGCTCCAGCTGATAAAAATGAGTAGGGAAATCAAAATGGTCAGGTTGTTCCAAATGAGCCCGTACCAACTGATGGCGCCTTTTTCTTCGCCTAATGCAGCAAGGTAGAAAGAAATATAACCGACGCCAATTACAGATAAGATAAAAAAGAGGGTGGTATTGATTTTAGCGTGGCTAAAAGCTGATTGCGTACTTCCGGTGATGGTCAGCAAGCTAAAAAGGAGGGCGCTGAGGTTCATCAAGAGCACCAAGGTCATATATATCAGGCCGTTTATGCAACTCTCACCAACATTTTCACTGAAAAGCGCTGCGCAAAAATAAACCAACATGGCGCTTAGCCCACCGAGCCATTGCAACAGCGTTGGTCCAAAAATTTTGCCGATAGTAAGAGCAAAGGGGCTTTGGCCACTCATGCGCTGGCGATCCCAGGTTTTCTGATTGATTTCATCGGCTACGGCATCTGCCGCATTTTTACTTCCCCAAATGCCTGTGATCAAATAAAGGATAAATAGGGCAGTATTCATCAAGACCACTTCTGTTTTGAGGTACTCGTTATCATCTAGTGCGGTGGTGGCTATCACAAAAGCTAAGGCGATGAGGCCCAACATGGCTAAAATGCGGTTTGACTTTAGCTCTAACCAAGCATTGCGCTTGAGTTCTGGGTTTCGAAAGATATCAGCTAACATATTATGCGTTTTTGATGGTTTTCAAATAGGCGTCCTGAATATTGACGCTGTGTTTGCCAAAAGCCCTCACTTGGATGCCTTGCTGCAAAAAATAATGCAGGGCTGCATGAGGAGGCGTGCCTGCGGCGATTGAAAAAATAGCGGTTTCACCTTCGTTTGCTATGAAGTTGAAGAGTGTCGGTTCTGAGAGCTTGCTCAATAAGGCTGCATTTTCGGCTTCAATGAAGTAAGTGCTGTCTTTTTGAGTAGCAGTATCTATCGAAAAGTCAGTTTCGACTAATTTGCCTTCTTTCAAGACAATAAGGTGATTGGCGTACTGATCGAGTTCTGCAAGAATGTGCGAAGAAACCAGCAAAGTGATGCCCTCTTGGTTGAGTTGCTTGAAAAGCTCAGCCAACTGAATGCGCGCTTCTGGGTCTAGACCCGATGCGGGTTCGTCTAGGATGAGGTATTTCGGCATATGGATGATCGCCTGCGCAATGCCCACTCGCTGACGCATCCCGCGCGACAAACTCTTGATTTGCTCCTGCTTTTTATTTGTTAAGTTCACTTGAGCCAATACTTCTTCTATGCGCTCAGGACCCACCTGATGCGCAGCGGCAAAGAAAGCGAGTGCTTGCTCAATGGTGAGGTCTTCGTACAGACCGAAGTTGTCTGCTAAAAAACCAAGTAAACGATGGCAAGCATGCGGATCTTCCGCGGTGTCAATGCCATCAATAAGCACTTGCCCGTCGCTCGGATGCGCTAGGGCACTCATGCAACGCATTAAAGTTGTTTTGCCAGCACCGTTGGGCCCAACCAACGCCGTTATGCTCCCTTCGGGAATGGTTAAAGAGAGCTCACTCAGGGCTTGGTGAGATCCAAAGCGAAAGGTCAGGTTTTTGATTTCAATCATTTGAATGCAATTAATGAAGTGAAGTTAAGATAAAAACGCATTGCATGTTGAGCGCTCTAAAGGGTTATTACCCGTTTTCTCTTGAAATAAAATATTTGAATATCAAAATCGTTTGAGTTCGCAAACACCTTACTATGAAATCAATAAATACGCGCTTATGGACTGGTCTTATTCCATTTTTGATGGTAGCCTCCTGCGCCAAAAAAGGCTGCACAGATCCAATTGCCACCAATTACAATCCCGAAGCTAAAAAAAATAATGGTTCTTGTATTTACAATCCGGGAATCAAACTAAATGGTGCCGATACCGTTTGTATCCCTTTAAAGGGGTCTTATATTGACGAAGGTGCAAGCGCTATTGATGCCGATGGGAGCAAACCAATGGTGTCGGTAGAAAATCAAGTCAACACCGCTAAAAAAGGAAATTACCAGGTTCGTTATTCAGCTGAGCTTCAATCGGGTGTTGTAGAGGTCACAAGAAAGGTGATCGTAGCCATTGACCGTTCCAATTGGGTGGGCACTTGGAAAACAAACGATGATTGCGGCCTCATTTTTTTTCCAGATTCGATGGCAACATTTGTAATTGGTAACCAAGAAGGATTGGTCAAGACTACCGACATGTTTGATCTGCATTCTCCAGGACAAGAAATACGTGCCGATGTTCATGGACAACAGATTTCCATACCTCAACAATACATTAATGCAGTTGGTCTTTGGACAACACGCTTGTCTGCCGTTGGTGAAATGAACGACGAGGCAAATGCCTTTAAAATCAAATTTTCCTACAAAAACTTGGTTTGGAATTCTGCGTTCGGTGTTCCGGGAACTTGTATTTTGAAATACACGAAGGTGGAGTAGGAGGTAATGTAGAACTTGTTCTATAGTTGCACTAAATGAGACGAATTGAAAACCTGAAAGAAATTGAGCTTTTATTAATATTGGTATTTTTGTTTCACAAATAAATATCAGATGATCAAACAAATTCTAATAAGTAGCCTATTTTGCCTTGGTTTTATTGCCTTTGCGCAGGCTCAAAATAATGCATTGAGTTTTAATGGTACTGCAGACTACGTGCAAGTTCCTAATTCAAATCAATTAAATTTCCCATCAAATCTCACCGCCGAGGCTTGGGTGCAACTCGATAAAACAAATGGTCAAAATATCATCTTTAGCAAGGCATGGTGTGGCATTTCTCAATTCGCATATAACCTTTCGATTTTAGATGGTAAGCTTCGCTGGTCATGGAATGACGACGGAAATTGTAATTTCACCTCTCTTGTTGAGTCAAATAATATCGTTTTCCAAAACGGAGAATGTCACCATATTGCTGTTGTTCATTCGATTTCGAGTGTTTTACTATACATCGACGGACAAGTTGTTCCAAGCACCTTGGTTCAAGGTAATTATTCTGGTATCATGTCGAGTAGTGAACCTTTGAGAATGGGTATTTACCGAGGCTTATCTGGTAATTTCTTATATTTTATGGATGGTCAGCTTGATGAACTTAAGTTTTGGAGTGCCACTAGGTCTGCTCAAGAAATCAATTATTCCATGCATAATGTGCTTCAAGGCAATGAACCAAACCTAGTAGCTTATTATGATTTTGAAAATTTAGTTGCTGGTTCTTTTATCATAGTCCCAAACAAAGCATTAGCCACTGGAGGCGCATTAGATGCAGAGAGTAGCGCAACATCTCCAATGATTGTAGGTTCTTGTGCGCAGTTGAGTGGTTTGCAAGATGAAATTGCCTCAAGTCAACTTCAATTATCGGTTTATCCGAATCCAGCTATGTCGATGATTCAAGTTGTTTCAAACCAGAGTGTCGATCAGGTTCAACTTGTGCTAACCGACGCTTTTGGAAAAGCAGTTGCAGAAGCAAATTTAAGTGGTAAACAAGCACAAATTGCTATTTCAGATTTAGCGCCAGGGGTTTATTATTTGAAATCGAATAAACTCACTGACAACGTTTACAAGATTGTCAAAAATTAATTCTTTTAAAGCAGAAATTTAGAAACAAAAGTAGAGTAGAAGTTGCTGTTTCCAAGACTTCAAAACAAATGGTGTATTTTGCTGTTAACAAAGGGATTGCTATGAATCTCAACCAACAACTATTGAGGTTTATCCAAATCCGTTTTTAAATGAAGTTCATATCAGTAGTGAAGCGGAATTACAAAAAATTGAACTTTACCGAGCCAATGGGACGTTGCTGCATTCAGTTGAAGCGACTGGAAAAGCGTTCACGCTAGAAACGAGTTTGTTGCGCGAAGGAATGTATTTGCTTCAAATCACTACTGCGCAAGTGGTTCAAAGTGTAAAAATTCTTAAATAATAAAACCTTCTACTGTTGAAGCATCGCTGGGATTAAAGATCCCATTGAACCGACGTGCAGTGGATAAAAGCACATTTTTGAGTTCCATTTTTTGTTGAAGCAATGCTGCGCATTTGATTGAATTCGTATTTCATCCATTAAAGCAAGCTTTATTTACTGGGATTAAAGATCCCCTTGAACCGACGTGCAGTGGATCAAAGCACATTCAATTTTTCAAATTGAATTACTTTTTTTGTTTCATGACTTTGAAAAATAAATTTTTCACGCCATTAAACAAAAAAAGCACCTCCTCGAGGTGCTTTTATCAGAGTGATCCCGCTGGGATTCGAACCCAGGGCCCATACATTAAAAGTGTATTGCTCTACCAGCTGAGCTACGGAATCTGCCGTTTTGAGGGTGCAAATATACAACTATTCTTTGGATACAACAAAGAAATATATGGTAAATTTGATAAAAAATAAGGGTAAACAGGCAATTAGCTGATTGCCAATAGACTACTCATGACGCAAAAAAGAATCTTTTTAATTGGTATGATGGGCTGTGGTAAGTCCACGCTGGGCCCTTTATTGGCAAAGCAATTCGACCTGCCATTTTTGGACATCGATGCGCTCATTGAGCAAAGAGAAGGGCGCTCTATTTCGCAGATTTTTAATGAACAGGGAGAACGTCATTTTAGACAATTAGAACAACAAGAACTCAACGAGTTACCAGATGTGCCGCAAATTGTAGCCTGTGGTGGCGGTTTGCCTTGTTTTGAGGACAATTTGTTGCGCTTGAAGCTAAAGGGGTTGGTGATTTATTTGGAGGCAGCACCAGAAGTTTTGTATGCGCGTATTCAAAATGAGATGAATAGACCACTGCTGCAAGGCTGGCCAGCTTTTGAACAGTTGTTTTTGGCGCGTGAAGCTTGTTACCGTGGTGCGGATGTCATCATCAATGCCAACTCGGAACCAGTTCAACTATTGCGTGAATTGGAGCAGATGCTGGGGCTGAAATAATTAATAAAGGTCTTTTTTGAAACCTACTGCAAAATTGAAGAACAATGGCGAGAGGTATTCTGTAGATGCAGCTGTGTTATTGTTGGCGTTTGCCAATAATAAATAGTTGAGGGTGACGTCTGTGTAGATAGTGCCAATTGCAGGAATGGTGTATTTAACGCCGCCTTGTAAATAACCGCCCAAAGTAAAAAGGCGTCCTTCATTGATTTCAGATGGTTCTACTTCATGGGTTTGTTCCCAATTGTACTGACCAGTTACATCTTGAGGTTCATAGACTTTGCGAACCTTGCCAAACCCAATAATGATTCCCGAACCACCGTAGCCTGCAAAACCGTTGTCGTAGTCGTTTCCAATGTAATACCTGTTGCCTCCTTCGAGCGTGAAGTAACTGGTTTTGAAGCGGCTATTAACGGCTAAAATATATGGGTTGGTGTTAGGGTTAATGGCTGTTACGTAGCTCGTGAGGGTGTCGTAATTGGCTTTGGGAAACAAATAACTTACTCGGCCATAAAGTGTGACATCACCGCTTCTAGGGATTTCTAAGTGAGCGTGGATACCCGGCATGGCTAGGCTTTGATTTTGAACACTTTGCGTGTTTAGAAACGGCGTGAGACTTAAACCGCCGCCGTAACTAAATTGGGCTTTGGTTTGTACGTTAATGCTTAAAGCAAAAAAAAGTATAAGGAGGTATTTCATGTCGAGGGTGCTAACAAATATTGTTCCAACAAAAATAAGGCCTTTTCTCGTTCTTTTTTTGTTGTTGTGTTTGTTTTTCATCTAAATTTGTTAAGCTATGACACGCACGCAATATTTCTTCTCCTTCGTACTCGCGACCATCTCGTTTATTGCTGCGCGTTCCATTCAGCGCGAAGGCATCCAAAACTACTACGAGCAAATTGCAAGTAGTGTTCAAAAAGACCAAGGCTACATCGATTTCGAACATCCGGCTGCACCTCAGTATCTTCCAATGGGAGTTCAACCTTTTACTGCCCTTGCTGCCCTAGATTCCTTGCAGTCCTTTGCCATCAGCCAAGACTCCCTGCACATCGTTCGCTACGACAACCAAGCCAACACTTTTGCTCCGGTTCTTACCCTTCAAGAGGGTCAAAAAATGACCCAAATTGCTGGGTTCGATTCTACGCTCGTTTACCTAGACGCCACACAAGAATTACACTTTTTAAATGCTCCTTACATTGCAGAAACCGAACAAACCTATCCACTTCAAAACGAAGAAGGCGCAAAGCAATTGCTCTGTTACCATCCAAACCTGAAGCGTATTTTAATCTTGAACAGTAATTTATTGGAAAACGGTGAGCGTCATTTTGTCTGTCAAACTTTTCATATAGTGAAGCGTCAACTGAGCCAAGTTCCGCTCTTTTCTTTTGACAGTAAAGAATTGCTGTTTGAACCGATTTCTATGGCTATTCAACCGCAGTCCAACGAATTGTACTTGTTGTCAAAAACCGGAGAGGTTGTCATTTTAGATCAAGATGGCTTGCTTATTTCGCGTCAGCAATTACCTAAAGGCATCAACGATCCTAAACTCATCAGTTTTGCTGCTAACGGTGATCTACTCGCCACAGACGCTAATGCTTTGCATCCGGTAGTAGTTCGCTTACCTTGGCACAAAATGATTTCTGAGCAAGGGCCCCTCGTTCATTAATCCGTCGATCACAGACAAATTCTGAACAAACTCCTTCTTTCCATTAAATACCTGCTGATACGCTTTAGTAGGTGTTAATGCTCTACCCAACCAAGCTTTTTTCTCTGAAGGCGTCTGCCCTGTAAATTCATCACTTTGGTCTATTTGCAATTGCAAGGCCAGGGCGTTATCAATCCAATTTAAAATAGCGCTATTGAGCTCGTGCAAAAAAACATGTTGTTCCTTAAATATAAATCGAAGGTCATGGGCGTAATGTTCAAAGTGGGGCGCATTGGCGTAGGCGCTTTCTATGGCTCTCCAGTGCTCAGCTTGCCAGTTTTTACTGTAATCTATCTGAAGGCCTTCTAGCGTTTGTTTGTGAGCGGTATGTAAAATAGGAACATTGAGCTGAATGACACCATTGGCGCTTAAGATTTCGGCGCGGGTACGGATGCTCTGTTTTACAAAATGTTCCTTGAAGTCAAGCACCAAATGAGGGTCTTGAAGCAAAGCGCGAACATAAGCGAGTGAAGGGAAATAAGCGCTCGATTGAACTTGCATGTTTAGTCGACGAAGCGGAAAATTCGATCGAAGCGTATACCGAGGAAAGAATTGACAAAAGGTGATTTAGAGAACCAAATAAAGGAAGCTCTACCCACAATGTGATCTTCAGGCACAAAGCCCCAAACGCGCGAGTCAGCAGAGTGGAAGCGGTTGTCTCCCATCATCCAGTAGTAGTTCATGGCAAAACGATAGCTTGTGGCGCGCTTTCCATCGATGTAAATTTTGTCTCCTTTAATGGCCAACTGATGCCCTTCATAGGCGCTGATGATGCGCTTATACCAAGTAATGTTCTGGATATTGATCGCAATGCGTTGACCTTTTCTCGGGATTTGAAAGCGCTGAAAATCTGTCATGGTGTTGTTCACATTCAAATCTTTAGGGAATTGATCTAGATTAGAAATGCGCTGCATTGGACTAATTGTCATTGCGGTATTTGTAGCTACATCGCTGTATTGTGGGTAGCGAATTTTAGACAACTTGATCTTGAAATCGGCTTC
>CANHSA010000010.1 GCA_947463345.1 Flavobacteriales bacterium | reverse complement strand
TTGGCGTTTAGAATCACGCGCTCACTGCGGCGCCAGTCGTCGGTGTTTTCTCTTAAGCCCCAATTTTTTCGGAAATCATTGAAGCCCTCTTCTCGAAGTTTAGGGTTGTTGAAGATAAATTTGTTTGCATTGCCATTGGTGTTGGTGGGCTGACTTTGCTGGAGAGCAAGCAGTTTTGCCGCCTCTAGTTCTTTGCGACGCTGTTCGTCGCGTTTGATTTGCTTGATGGTTTCTTTGAGGAAATCTTCGCGGTCCTTCTCTGATAACGCTGCAATTTTTTGAACGGAGTCTTCGAATTGAGCAATTTCGATCGCTTTGACTAAGTCGGCTAGTTTGGTCGCTTTGCCCTTGATTTGGTCGCCGTTCGGGTAGTCGTCGGTGATGTAGCGCGAGCTGGAATCATAGTATTTTTGAGCATATACAAAGTTCTTTTCCTGAAAGGAAAGATCGCCGAGTTTTTCGTAGGATTGCGCGCGCTGGCGCTTGTTGTTGTTGGAATAGAATGCAGATGAAGTGAGGTGTGATTTGGCCAATGGCTTGTTGCCTTTAGTGAGCTCCATTAAGGCCATGGCATAGTAAATTTGGTCTTTGAAGGTAGCGTTTTTGGCGTCGCGCAACATTTTTTGTAGATCGGCCATGAGGCGGTCGTCGCCACTTACAATTGCGCGGTTCAGGCGTGCATTGAATGCGATGTCGGGAGCAGCGGCTGCCTTGAACGCTTTACCGTAATGGTAGGCTGCATCAGGGGTTTTATTTTGAAGTTGATGAACCTGTGCCAAAATATAGTGTAGCCTGGCCTTTTCTTTAGCGTTGGAACACTTTGAAATGGCGAGTTCAAGCCCTTCTGTAGCGACGTCGTATTCGCGGCGACGCAAGGCTAAATCGGCATAAGCACGGTGGATTTCGAATTGCAAATTTTTGGGCATTTGTGGGCCGGCTTCCGGATTTTTCTTGCGCAAAAACGGAATGTAGTCTGTGAACGTTTTGTCATTTTGAATTTCGGCGCGTTCGTTAAGGGCATCGAGGATGAGCTTAGCATCGGCGTATTTACGCTGTTCGATGTAAATTCTTGCAATCCAGAGACTGGCAATATAAGCACTGACGTCTTTGTCAAAAAAGCGCTTCACAAACTGGAAGTTGTCGAGGGCTTTAAGGTAGTCTCTTCTGTAAAAATACGCCTCACCTACGGTAAGCCAGTTTTCGTCAATCCATTTGTTGTATTCTACTGTTTTGTAGAACATGTTTTCTGCAGTGGGCATGCTGTGGTTGAGGATCACTTTTGCGCATTTGACAACTGCGGTGTCTATGGCTGGCAGCATCCCTTTGACCTCTTTTTCATTGGGTACCGGATAAACTGGTAAAAGTGTGTAGAAGTCTTCTTTGCGGCTATCTTGATAGGTTTTTAAAGAAATGCGCAGGAGTTCTTTCGCATTGAAATGACCGTTGTACTTGGCTGTAGTTTGGTGATAAAAGCGATTGAGTGGTGTATTGTTTTCGGTAGAACAAGCCCATGACAAAAGGAGCAATAACGATGTCAGTAAGAAGTAGAGGCTTGTACGCATGGACAATCAAAGGCGTTATAACGCAAAAAAAGCGTTTTTAGTGTGTGGTTTAAGCAATATTGGTAAAGACCTGCTGAATATCGTCGTCGTCTTCAATTTTGTCTAGCATTTTTTCAATATCGACGAGTTGCTCCTCTGAAAATTCAACGGGGCTTGTTGGAATGCGTTTGAGGCTTGATTTCTGCACTTCAATTTGCATATCTTCTAGTGCTTTAGCGATGGTGCCAAATGCAGTGTAGTCGCCGTAAACGATAATTTGTTCTTCTTCGACTTCAATTTGTTCGCAACCTGCATCGATGAGTTCTAATTCGAGCATTTCAGGGTCGAGCTCTGGTGTTTTGGCAAATTCAAATACACTTTTACGCGAAAACATGAATTCCATGGAGCCATTTGGTACCACTCCGCCACCTGCTTTATTGAAATAAGATTTTACGTTGGCCACTGTTCGGGTTGGGTTGTCGGTAGCGCACTCGACGTATACCAATACTCCGTGTGGGCCTTTGCCTTCGTAGTTGACTTCAGAAAAAGAGGCAATATCTTTTTGAGCTGCGCGCTTAATTGCAGACTCGATATTGTCTTTGGGCATGTTTTCGGACTTCGCATTTTGAATGGCCGTACGCAACTTGGCATTGGTGGTAGGATCCATGCCGCCTTCTTTGGCAGCCATAGTGATGGCCTTGCCTAGTTTAGGAAACATTTTGGACATTTTGTCCCAACGTTTTTCTTTTGCTGCTCTGCGGTATTCAAATGCTCTTCCCATAATGCGGATACTTTTGTGCAAAAGTAAGGAATTCGAAAGGAAAATTCAAGAGGCTAAAAACGCTTATGCCAATATTTGCTCTATGTAATTGAGTAATGGTTCTTTGCCAAAACCAGAATCGCTAGAAGTAGTAAATACTGGAGGAAGCTCTGCCCAAACCTTGAGCATTTCCTTTTTATACTTAGCGAGGTTCTTCTGCAAGGCCGTACTCGACAATTTGTCGATTTTAGTGAAAACCATAGAGAAGGGCAAGCCCTTTTGGCCGCACCAGTTCATGAACTCGAGATCGATTTTTTGGGGCTCTAAGCGCGCATCTAGCAATACAAAAATGTTGTAGAGTGTTTCCCTTTTGGTGAGGTAGTCGGCAATAAAGCGCTCAAAAGTGCTGCGTTGAGTGCGGCTCACTTTGGCATAGCCATAGCCAGGTAAATCTACCAAGTACCAATGTTCATTGATCAGAAAGTGATTGATCAGTTGGGTTTTGCCCGGTGTACCTGAGGTTTTGGCGAGTCCTTTTTTAGAAGTTAACATATTGATTAACGAGGACTTGCCTACATTGGACCTGCCAATAAAAGCAAATTCAGGTTTGCCATCTAAGGGGCATTTACTGACTTCAGTATTGGAGATTGTGAATTCGGCGCTTTTAATTTGCATGTTGCAAAGTTACTTTAAACTTTTATTTTTGCAGCTTTGCGAACAATCTATGTTCAAGGTTGTTAGGGTTTGACTACTCAGCTATGGCAGAATATAAAATTAAAGATATCGAAATCCTGACGGGCATCAAGGCGCACACCATTCGCATATGGGAAAAGCGCTATGGCATGCTCATTCCAGACCGTACAGACACCAAAATTCGGACCTACACCGATGCAGATCTGTCTTTTTTGCTCAATGTTAGCCTATTGAATAAAAAAGGGCTCAAGATTTCTAAAATTGCCACCATGGGCACCACTGCCATTCATTCCATGGTTTCGGAAATCAGGCTCAATTCTTCTATAGACAACGCCGAAGAAAAACTCATCTTGGCGCTCCTAGAACTAGACGAACAGCTCTTCCGCAATACCCTTAATGACCTCATCAAAAACAAAGGTTTAGAAGTAACTTTCTCAGAACACCTTATTCCTTTTTTAGACCGCATTGGCGTCATGTGGTTAGTGAATAGCATTACTGCTGCACAAGAACATTTCATCTCAAATCTGATCCGTCAAAAGGTCATTACCGAAATAGACAAACTACCTATACCGCCAAAATCTTCAGAAAGCGTATTGCTGTTTCTTCCAGAACACGACTGGCATGAAATCGGTTTGTTATTTTATCAGTACCTATTGAGGTCTAAAGGACACTACACCTATTACCTAGGCCAAAGCCTTCCTTATGATTCTTTGGTAGATTGTATCGAAAGACTACAACCAACAGTTGTGTTGAGCAGTTGGCTAACCGCCGTTGATCAGCATTTTATCGTTGGGTATTTCAAGCAACTACACAACGACGCGCCAAACGTGCGCTACATTGCCGGCGGAGCGCAAATACACACGCACTCAGCAGCGCTCAAGGGGCTCCTTACCGAAGTCAAGAGTTCGGCGAGTTTGTTATCGCATTTCGAATAAACCAACACTGCAAAATTAATATCGTGCCTAGAGCACGATATTGACAATCTTGCCGTGCACCACAATGACTTTCTTTGGGTCTTTCCCTTCTAACCATTTTTGGGTCTCTGGCTTTGCCAAAATCACTTCTTTTACTTCGTCGACTGAAAGCGCAAGCTCAAGCGTTGCCTTGAAACGCATTTTACCGTTGAAAGAAACAGGGTAATCAAAACTAGACTCCGTTAAGTAGCTTGGGTCAAAAACAGGGTATTCAGCATTAAAAATGGTTGGGGAAGTTGGCTGTAATTGAGCCCAAATTTCTTCGCAAATGTGCGGCGCATAAGGAGCCATTAAGATGGTGAGTTGCTCCAAAATATGTCGGTTATTGCACTTTTGCTCAGTGAGTTCATTGACGCAAATCATGAAACTCGAAACGCCTGTGTTGAACGAAAAACGTTCGAGGTCATCGGTGAGTTTCTTGATGGTTTTGTGTAAGGTTTTGAGCGCAGCCGGACTCGGCTGATTGTCTGTCACTTCAAAATGACCATTGAGGTGGAACAAACGCCAATATTTTTTAAGGAAGCCATGAACACCTGTGATGCCTTTGGTGTCCCAAGGTTTGCTTTGCTCGAGCGGGCCCAAGAACATCTCGTACATGCGCAAGGTATCGGCGCCATATTTTTCGCAGAGGTCGTCTGGGGTAACAACATTATACCAACGCTTGGACATTTTGTCTACTTCACGCTTCACCAAAACCTTGCCGTCAGCATTGCACACAAATTCTTGTGCTGCATATTGTGGTTGCCAAGCTTTGAGCGCATCGAGTTGGATGCTTTCGTCGTCGTTGAGTAAGTCAATTAAAATGCGGACCTCTCTAAACCCTTCCTTATTTTCAGGAAGCATGTCTAGCGAATACATTTTCTGATCAGGGCCCATATAAGCGATTGCCGATTTGCCGAGAATCATGCCTTGATTGATGAGTTTGGCAAAAGGTTCGTCAAATTGAATGAAGCCTAAGTCGTAAAGTACTTTGGTCCAGAAGCGCGCATAAAGTAAGTGGCCAGTAGCGTGCTCGGATCCGCCGATGTATAAATCGACTTGGTTCCAATATGTGAGTTTTTGAGGGTCGGCAAAAGCCTCTTGATTGTGCGGATCCATGTAGCGCAGGAAGTACCAAGAGCTACCAGCCCAACCTGGCATGGTGTTGTATTCCATGCGCTCGCCCAACTGACAAGACCACGCATCTTTGGCAGCTCTTGCCAATGGTGGTTCGCCGTCTTGGGTGGGTAAATAGGCATCAACGTCGGGAAGCGTGACAGGAAGTAAGGAGTCGTCGACTAAATGTGGCAAACCGTCTTGGTAATATACCGGGAAGGGCTCGCCCCAATAACGCTGGCGCGAAAAAACTGCATCGCGCAAACGGTAATTGGTTTTGCCTTGGCCAATGCCCTTAGCTTCAATAGCTACAATGGCTTTCTCCATGGCAGCTTTGGCATCTAGGCCGTCTAAAAAGTCCGAATTGGCAATGACGGCGTCTTTTTCGGCATAGGCGGATTCAGAGATGTCTTGGTCTGCAAAAATATTTGGAATAGGTAGCTTGAAATGCTTGGCAAAATCGTAATCGCGTTGGTCTCCGCAAGGCACCGCCATTACTGCACCAGTGCCATAGGAAGCCAAAACGTAGTCGCCGATCCAGATAGGGATTTGTTGGTCGGTAAAAGGATGCAAAGCATAGGCTCCGGTAAAAGCGCCCGTAATGTTTTTGACATCGGCTTGGCGGTCTCTTTCGGTTTTGAGCGCAGCTTGTTGCTGATACGCCTGAACCTCTTCAGTTTGGCCTGGCGAACAAATTTGTGCAACATACGGATGTTCAGGCGCCAAAACCATGAAGCTTACGCCAAAAATGGTATCTGGGCGCGTAGTAAATACTTCTATTTGAAGATCGGTGTCCTTCACTGCAAACTGCACACTAGAGCCCTTAGACTTACCGATCCAGTTGCGTTGTTGTTCTTTGAGTGCGTCAGTCCAGTCAATGCGGTCTAAGCCCTGTAGCAAGCGCTCTGCATAGGCTTTGATGCGCATAGACCATTGCATCATGCGTTTTTGCTCTACCGGATGCCCACCGCGCTCAGAAACGCCGTTGACGATTTCGTCATTGGCTAATACTGTGCCTAAGGCAGGACACCAATTGACCCAACTTTCGGCTAAGTAAGCCATACGGTATTGTTGCAAAACGGCTTCTTTTGCTTCTGGTGAAAATGCAGCCCAAGCAGCGGCATCAAAGCGTTGTTCGCAATCGTGAACAGCGTTGGTATTGATATTTCCTTCTTGCTCAAAAGTTCGAATGAGCGAAGTAATTGGTGTGGCTTTGTCTAGAGTGTGGTCGTAATAAGCGTTAAATAATTGCTTAAAGATCCATTGGGTCCATTTATAATAGGATGGATCTGAGGTGCGTACTTCGCGGTCCCAATCGAAGCTGAAACCCATGAGGTCTAGTTGTTGGCGGTAGCGCGCGATATTTTCTTTGGTGGTGATGGCCGGATGCTGGCCCGTTTGAATGGCGTATTGTTCAGCAGGCAAACCAAAGGAATCGTAACCCATCGGGTGCAAGACGTTAAAACCTTTCAAACGCTTGTAACGCGCAAAGATATCCGAAGCGATGTAGCCAAGCGGGTGCCCCACATGTAGCCCTGCCCCAGAAGGATACGGAAACATATCGAGGACATAAAATTTAGGTTTGGAGCTGTCTTCGCTGACCTTATATGTGTTGCGCTCTTGCCAAATTTGACGCCATTTGGCTTCGATTGCGTTGAAAGTGTAGTCCATGTTTGCTTATAGAAAGCACAAAGATACAAAGCTTGAACTTAACGGAGCAAAAAGTACAGGCCAAGAAGGAAGAGCAGGCTGTCATAACTGCCTTTTGGCAAAGGGAACTCACGTTGCAAAACAATTAATGCCAACATGATCCAAACCCAAGGTAAGCCGATGTAAAAGGCAAATAAAGTCAAAAGAAAAATAACCAGATAACCTGCCGTTCCTTTACCTAAAAGACTCGCCAAAGTTTTGATTTTTCCGCTATCCTCCTCGATGTCCTCGATGTCAACCTGAATACTCAGCGCAAGATAAAAGATAAAAAATGGCGCAAAAATCAAACTTGCATGGCCTGCTAGACCAGGGATGAGATTCAGTTGAATGAACCACATTGCAGCAATTAATAAATTTTTAAGAACCGGTATTCTTCTCCATACTATCCATTCTTCATAAGTCACGATCAAAATAAATTGAAGCAATAACAATGACCAAAACCACAGAAAAGGCAGTGCGGACTGGTAAGCCTCTAAATACAATGCAACTGGGGCTAAGAAATGTAATTTATGTAACCAATTGGCATTCAAATAAAATTTTGTTTGTAATCCTAAATAAACAAGAGCAATTAGCCATCCTTGGCCAATGGCTTTTTGTAGGGTTTCTTGTTCAAATTCAGGAAAAGAGCTACCCCAGCTAAATAAACCTGCACTGTAGCAGATCACATATACTGCCAAAAGCAAATAAGACCAAAAACTACTTTTCAATGGCATGAATAATATCCTGAATTTCGATTTTTTCTATGCAATTACATGGGTTGCCTTTTGCACAAGTATTGCAAAGGACCGGTAAGGTAAGCGCCGACGAATTGGCTCCTAAAGCTGCCCAACGGCCCGGATGGATTGGCTTGCGTTGCGCAAATAAACCAATTGCTTGTATGCCGCATAAACCAGCGATATGATAGGGCCCAGTCGAACAAGCGACCAACGCTTTGGATTTAGCAATAATTTGTATGAAAGTGGGTAAGTCCCATTGACCAGTGGCATCGGTAATCGCTGGATGCGCTGGAATTTGAGTGCGAAACTGTGCGCCTTCTTTTTCAGTGCCGGTAAAAAAGACCTGATAGCCCTTCTTAACGAGTTCCATTGCTAATGCCATGTATTTCTCCAAAGGATACTCTGCTCCGCTTCCATTTGATTTGGGATGGATGAGAACGGTTTGACTCCAATCGTGATCAACAATTTGATTGGTCAAGTCTGGAGTCTTGAATCTCAACTTATTTGAAAGTTCTAAAAAAGTAGGGACTTTTGTTAATCCTAGCGGTGCCAATAACTTGAAATTCAATTGGGCCTCGTGTAAGTCAGAGCGCTTGCGGGTAAAATGCGGTCTAAAATTACAGGTCAATAAATGAAAGAAGCGATGTGAAGTGCCAATGCGCATAGGTATCTTGGCTTGCTTGCACCATTGCGCAACCATTTTATTTGGGAACAAATGTATGACGACGTCGAATTGACCTAACTGTGCATTACGCTCTTTTTGTGCAGATTGCTCAAGTTGCTCTAAGGTGAGCAGTTGATCAATCGGTTCAAAACAAGCCACAACCGCTTGGGTATATCCTTTGCACAAATAAGTAAGCTGACTATTCGGAAATGCGTCTTTAATGGCTTGGCAAACAGGTAACGTAAGGCAAACGTCACCTATGGCATCGGTTCTTGAAATCAATATGTTAGTCGGATTAACCATTTTGCCAGAGTTTGCGAAGCAATTGGTACTTCTGTTGGGTAGCATAGGCGCTTCTTATGGCAATGTGCCAGCCCGCTACGCCATCTAAAAAGCCTAGCTTCACAAAGTAAGTCTTGATAAATTGAGCGAGTACCTTCATTACAATTTTTGGTAGCGAACTCCTCACTCGTCTTTCGTACAATTCTTTTGAAGCTATCTCAGAAAAGTATGCTATTTGTTTAAAATGATCAGCTTTGGTATAGTAGGAATAATGAAGGAGATCGCCATTCAAATGCTGAATAGGTAATTCATTAGATGTTTGAAGTTGGTCATGCGGATTGATTCCGCCCCATTGTGCATCAGCTTTAGTGACGAGTCTTAATTTGGTATCTGGATACCAGCCGCTATGGTGTATCCATTTGCCACAATAGTTGGTGAGTCTGTTGAAGGTAAAACCTCCTTTGTGAGGGCCCTCTTTTTTGAGTGCAAGAATTGATGAGCGCAATTCAGGACTCAGTGCTTCGTCTGCATCTAAGGACAAGACCCACGGGTGACTTGCGCGTTGAAGTGCTTCGTTCTTTTGCTGAATATGTCCTTCAAAAGTATTTTGCTCAAAACGCACCCCAAAGGATTGACAAATTTGTTCGGTAGTATCGCTTGAAAAGGAGTCCAAGACTAAAATTTCATCGCAAACATCTTGAAGTGATTCCAAACAACGGGCAATGTTCCGGGCTTCGTTGTAAGTGATAATGACGCCAGAAATTTTCATCGCAGGTTATTTGATGCGGATGCGCTGCCCGATATCAATGCTATTGACTTTGACCCCCGGATTGAGGCGTTGCAATTGCGCCTGTGTGAGGTTATTGCGTTGGGCAATTTTACCAAAAGTATCGCCTGGGCGAACCGTATAATATTTCTTGACCGGTGGAGGCGGTGTTGGTGTTGGCGCAGGAGTTACTTGCACCTGGGCTTGGTTGGTGTAAATGGTAAGTTTTTGACCTACATATATATTGGTGGTTCGCAATGCGTTCCACTCCATTAGTTGTTCAATACTTACGTTGTAACGCAAAGCAATTTGCCTCATGTTTTCGCCACTCTTTACCTTATGATACATAAGATTTGCTGTGGATGGCGGATTTGTTTGAAGGGTGTCTGCCGGAGACGCAATTAAGGTCAGGGAATCTTTTTGAGTGGTGTCTTGATTGACAACCGGGGTAATAATAATTGGCTTGGGATTGTAGATAGCCTCTTCTAGTTTATAAAGCGAATCTTCAAAACTCACCAATAAACCAATTTTATCCATTGGGCCGGTCACACAACGAGCGGGCGTCATTTTGGGAATGTAGGTAGTTTTGTAAACAGGATTCAGGCTTTGAATTTCGGTGAGCTCCCAATCGACAAGTTTAGAGATGGTTTGCATATGAATGCCACTTTTGACACACATGGTGTCTAGCTGCGCATTGTGGATTTTAGCCTCCATTGGAATAATGTTGTACTCTGCGTGGTAGGTCATCATGTAGGCTGCCGCAATGAAATTAGGGACATATCCTTGGGTTTCTGCAGGTAAAAATGGACGTACTTCCCAATAGGTAGTTTTGCCTCCAGATTTGCGAATGGCATGGTTTACATTCCCTGGGCCAGCGTTGTAGGCGGCTAAGGCTAAATTCCAGTCGCCATAGATTCCGTAGAGTTGCTTCAAATACCTACAGGCTGCATCTGTAGCCTTTTCAGGGTCCATGCGCTCATCGATATAGGAATTTTCGTCTAGGCCAAAATAAAGGCCTGTTTTGTACATAAATTGCCATAATCCTAGGGCTCCGGCTCTGGATTTGACTTGCGGTCGCAGACCACTTTCAATGACTGACAAAAAACGCAGCTCTAATGGTAAGCCGTACTCCGTGAGTTTCTCTTCAAATAAATCAAAATAAAGTGCCGAACGACCAAGAGCCACACGAATAAAACCGCGGCGCTGGGCAGCAAAGAATTTGATCGTGGAAAGAGTTGCCTGGTTGCAGTCTAGATGAAAAGGTGTGAGCTCATTCATTTTGGACAAACGGGCGCAAATGACAGAATCTGAAAAACTAGGGATTTGCCCTGGAGCATAATTGAGCGCAGAGATAATGGAATCGTAGGTATTGGTATTGGCGTAATCAGCGTAAAATAAATTCAGACTTTGCTGTACGGTATTGACAAATGGATTAGGATCGAGCGTATCAGAAGGGCGGACTAAATGTGCGGGTTTTTGACTCTGTGCAAGTGCAGTAGTGAAAAACAGCAACAGTAAACTAGCCCATTTGATCATATCACCTCTTGAATTTGTTGCGCTGCATGAAATAGTAAGTCCTCTTCGAAATCACGAGCCATCAGTTGAATACCAAAAGGTAATTCATTGCTATGAACGCCAAAAGGAATACTGATTGCAGGGTTTCCGGTAAGATTCGCATGCACTGTAAAGATGTCTTGCAAGTACATTTGAATTGGATCCTTAACCGCGTTCATTTCAAATGCTGTGGTTGGTGTGGTTGGCGACAAGAGTACATCGCATTGTTGGAGAAGTGCTGTTGTGCGGTCTTTGAGCACACGACGTACTTGTTGTCCTTTCGTGTAGTAAGCATCGTAGTAGCCATGAGAAAGCACAAATGTGCCCGTCATGATGCGGCGCTGTACTTCTGGTCCGAAACCTTCACTGCGCGATTTGACGTAGGTCTCCTCTACCCCTTTGGCATCAGCACTGCGATAACCAAAGTGCACGCCATCAAAACGCGATAAATTAGAGGACGCCTCGGCAGTAGTAAGAACATAATAGGTAGGCACCATGTAGTCGAGGTAAGGAAAACTCACCTCTATGATTTGATGACCTTGTGTACGTAAATCAGTAAGTGTTTGGTCGAGTTTGGCTTTGATTTCAGAATCTAAACCCGGATGATTCAGGCATTCTGCTAAAACGCCTATTTTGAGTTTCTCAGGTAAATTTGTTCTGGTTTGATAAGTCTTGCTAGAGCTTGTGGCATCGTAGGGGTCTTCACCAGCGGTAAGGGCTAAAAGAAGTTGTGTATCGGAGAGTTCGTTGGTAAAAAAACCAATTTGATCAAAAGAAGAGGCATAAGCGATGAGGCCATAGCGACTGAGGCGGCCATAGGTAGGCTTGATGCCAAAAGTGCCGGTCCAGGAAGCGGGTTGGCGCACAGAACCTCCGGTGTCAGAACCAAGAGAAACCGTGCAGAGATGTGCAGAAACTGCTACGGCGCTGCCTCCGGATGAGCCACCAGGCACATAGTTGGGTTTCCAATTGTTTTGTACCGGACCAAATGCTGAATTTTCGTTGGAACTACCCATTGCAAATTCATCGCAATTGAGGCGTCCGATAACAATGGCATCTTGATCGATGAGGCGTTGAAGTACGGTTGAGGTGTAGATGGATTCAAAACCAGCTAATATTTTAGAAGAAGCCGAAACTTTGTGGTCTTTGAAACAGATGTTGTCTTTGATACCGACAATTACACCCGCAAGCTGACCTGCGGTACCTGCCTTTATTTTTTGATCAACAACTTGAGCTTGGGCACGTGCAGAGTCTATAAAGACTTCCAAAAAGGCATTGAGATGCTTGTTAGCTTCGATGAAAGACAAGTGTTCCTCAACGAGGTCCAATGCCGTTTTGCCAGAATGCAAGGCCTTCTGAATCTCTGCGATAGATCGGTACATGCAGTTATTTTTCTTCTTTAGAAATTTCTGTAGAAGTATCTGCGGTGGTGTTTTCGCCTTTAGAAGCATCTTTGAACTCCTTCACCCCTTTACCCAAACCTTTCATGAGTTCAGGAATTTTTTTACCACCAAAGAATAGTAAAACAATTGCAAGGATGAGGATGATTTCAGTTGGTCCGAATTTGCCCATAATTTCTATTTTTTTGTCTTACAAAACTAATGAAAATAAGCTTTGCACTTGGGGTTTATAATTTTCTTGCCACTTCAACTTCTTCGTAAGCTTCGATGATATCGCCAATTTTAATATCGTTGAATTTATCGATATTCAAACCACATTCGTAGTTGTTTTTGACTTCTTTCACGTCGTCTTTGAAGCGCTTCAATGAGCCTAAGCTGCCTGAGTGTACCACAATTCCGTCGCGGATGAGGCGTATTTTGGAGCTGCGTTTGATGATGCCATCGAGGACATAACAACCTGCGATGGTACCGACTTTGGTAATATCGAAGGTTTCGCGAACCTCTGCTGAACCGAGTACTTTTTCTTCGATATCTGGCGAAAGCATTCCTTCCATTGCGGCTTTGATTTCTTCAATGGCCTTATAGATAATGGAATACATTCTGATGTCGATTTGTTCGGTCTCGGCTAATTTGCGCGCTGTTAAGGTAGGGCGAACTTGGAAACCAACGATAATTGCGTCGGATGCTGAAGCCAAGTTGACATCGGCTTCGGTAATGGCACCCACACCTTTGTGAACGATATTGATTTGGATTTCTTCTGTCGAGAGGTTGAGTAAGGAATCGGAAAGTGCTTCGATAGAACCGTCGACATCACCTTTAACGATGATATTGAGTTCTTTGAAGTCTCCGATGGCCAAACGGCGCCCGATTTCGTCGAGGGTAATGTGTTTGGTTGTGCGTAAACCTTGCTCGCGGTAGAGCTGCTCGCGTTTTTGTGCGATTGATTTGGCTTCTTTTTCGTCGTCTAGGACGTTGAATTTGTCACCTGCACTAGGTGCACCACCAATACCTAGAACGGATACAGGCTGCGCTGGACCAGCTTCTTTGAGTGCTTGTCCGTGTTCGTCTTGCATGGCACGAACGCGGCCGTAGTAACGTCCCACGAGGATGACGTCGCCAATGCGCATGGTGCCTGCTTCTACAAGCATGTTGGTAACGTAACCTTTTCCTTTGTCTAGGGATGATTCGATGACGGTTCCGACAGCGTTTTTGGCTGGGTTTGCTTTGAGGTCCAGGAGTTCAGCTTCTAATAAAACTTTGTCGAGGAGGGCATCAATATTTAAATTCTGTCTTGCAGAAATTTCTTGTACTTGGTATTTTCCACCCCAGTCTTCGACGAGGATGTTCATGGCAGAAAGTTGTTCGCGGATGCGGTCTGGGTTGGCTCCTGGTTTGTCGATTTTGTTGATCGCAAAGATCATTGGAACGTTAGCCGCTTGCGCATGCGAAATAGCTTCTTTGGTTTGTGGCATGACGTCGTCGTCGGCTGCTACAATAATGATAGCGACGTCTGTGACCTGCGCACCACGTGCACGCATGGCCGTAAAGGCTTCGTGACCAGGTGTATCGAGGAAAGTCATTTTGCGGTTATCCTTGAGCGTAACAGAGTACGCGCCAATGTGCTGCGTGATCCCTCCGGCTTCACCTTCTGTAACGTTGGCGTTACGGATGCGGTCAAGTAAGGAAGTTTTACCGTGGTCAACGTGACCCATGACGGTAATAATTGGTGGACGTGAGATGAGGTCTTCTGGTTGGTCCTCAACTACCGTAATGGCGTCTTGAAGCTCAGCGCTGATGAATTCGGTTTCAAAACCAAATTCGTCGGCTACAATATGAATGGTTTCCGCATCTAAACGTTGGTTGATAGAGGCAAAAATTCCTAATGACATACAAACCGAAATAACTTGCGTTGGCTGAACGTTCATCATGGAGGCAAGCTCAGACACCGTTACAAACTCTGTGAGTTTGAGTGTTTTTTCTTCGAGCTCGGCCATTGCCATTTCTTCTTGGCGACGTTGCGCATAGTTATCGCGTTTTTGACGGCGATTTTTGGAGGCCTTAGACTTACCACCTTGATTTGACAAACGCGCAAGGGTATCCTTGATTTCTTTTTGAATGTCGTGCTCAGAGATTTCGGCCTTAGCTGCTTTTGGTTTGTTGGCGTTGGTATTTGGTGTATTGCTAACTTCTACCTTTTTGATGCGCTTGCGCTTGCGTTTAGAGTTGGCGTCTTCAGAGGAGGATGCAACTGGCGTTCGCTGACGCTCTACAGGTAGCTCAATTTTACCAAGTACTGTGGGGCCAGATAGGGTTTGGCGCGCCACGCGTATTGTTTCGATTTCTGGTGCTTTCGCTACAGGATCTTCGGCTGGTTCTGGTTGTGGAGCCGGGGCTTCTTTTCCAACCTCTGGGCTTGGAACGACAGGCGCTGCTTCGGGTTGTTTTTCAACAACCTTTTCTTTTTTCTTGTCTGGTCGAGTTTTTTGGTTAAGTGCGTCGAGGTCAATTTTGCCAATGACATTCACTTTATTCTCGCTGACCTCTGCGCTTGGTTCGGCTGCAACAACTTCTTCGATAACAGGGTTTACTGCTTCAGCCTTAGGCTCTGGTGCTTTTGGTGTTGCCTCGCTGAGCACTTGACGCTTGATTTCCTCTAGATTGATATCTCCTTCGTCTTCATCTTCGATGATCGGCGCTGGTTTTTGATCTTCTAGAGGTTTGTCTTTAATAGACAAAGACTCTCGCTTCTCGCGACGTAAAGCAGCTTTAGACTGCTCTTTCATGCTTTGGTCTGCAGCAAACTCTTGGCATAAAATTTCATAGTGCTCCTGCTCCAAACGAGATGTTGGAGTAGGGTCAATGACAATTCCTTTTGAACCTAGAAATTCGACGATTGTCGGTATCCCTACATTCAATTCTCCTGCTGCTTTTCCTAAACGAATCGGTTTTCCCGCCATAATCTACTGTTGCGCTCCTTATTGGTATTAAAGTTATTCAAATTCCGCTTTCAAAATACGGAATACTTCTTCGATAGTTTCTTTTTCGAGGTCGGTGCGCGACACGAGGTCGTCTACACTGATTTCAAGCACTGATTTTGCGGTATCGCAACCAATTGCTTTGAGTTCATCGATGATCCAGCTATCGATTTCATCTGCAAATTCTTCGAGGTCGACATCTTCGATATCTACTTCGCCATCTCTGTAGACGTCGATTTCAAATCCGCATAATTTGCCTGCGAGTTTGATGTTGTTACCGCCTTTACCAATTGCCAAAGAAACTTGGTCTGGACGAAGGAATACTTTGACGCGTTTGTCGTCTTCAAGGATTTCCATTGAGGTAATCTTGGCTGGCGACAAGGCGCGTTGAATGAGTAATTGTTGGTTCGACGTATAGTTGATGACGTCGATATTTTCGTTGCGCAACTCGCGGACAATGCCGTGAATTCTGGAACCTTTCATACCTACACAAGCCCCTACTGGGTCAATGCGGTCGTCGTAGGATTCTACGGCTACTTTAGCGCGCTCTCCTGGTTCGCGAACGATTTTCTTGATGGTGATGAGGCCGTCAAATACTTCTGGCACCTCGAGTTCGAACAAACGCTCAAGGAACTCAGGCGCAGTGCGTGAAAGGATGATGACAGGAGTACTGTTGCGCATGTCGACTTTAGCGACAACCGCACGAACTGACTCGCCCTTTTTGAAGAAATCCGAAGGGATTTGTTCTGACTTCGGCAAAATGAGCTCGTTGTTGTCGTCGTCCATGATGAGGATTTCTTTCTTCCAGACTTGGTAAACCTCGCCTGTTACGATCTCGCCAATACGCTCTTTGTATTTGTTGTATAGTTGGTCTTTTTCAAGCTCCATGATACGCGAAATGAGGTTTTGACGCAAAGCCAAAACATTGCGACGTCCGAAATCGCCAAATTTGAATTCTTCGGTTACTTCTTCGCCGATTTCGAAATCGGGCTCAATTTTGATGGCATCAGAATAAGCGATTTCTGTATTCGGGTCTTCGACTTCACCGTCGTCAACGATTTCTTTATTCAAGAAGATTTGGACATCACCTTTGTCAATATTGACAACGATATCGATGTGTTCGTCGGTGTTGAACTTCTTTTTGAGCATGGCACGAAAGACGTCTTCGAGGACGTGCTGCATCGTTTGTTTGTCAATGTTTTTAAGTTCTTTAAACTCCGAAAATGAGTCAACAAGTTCCAAACTGTTCATGGGGCTTACTTAAATGAAATTACAATTTTTGCTTCTTTTATTTGATCGTAGGGTAGTTCTATAAACTCTTCTACCCATACTTTTTTCTTTTTGACTTCGTCGCGAACTTGAATTCGCTGCTTAAAAACTAAGTTGTCGTCGGCCATCTTGATGAGTTCAGCTTCAAACTGTTCACCAACTTCGGGTAAAACTTTGAAACTGCGCCCAACGTTTTTAGCAAACTGGTTGATGTGGCGAATCGGTTTGTCTAGACCAGCTGACGACACATGTAATTCAAAATCGGCTTGTTCGCGGTCAAGGTTGTGTTCGATGTTGCGAGAAACCGACATGCAATCACTGACACTCACGCCGCCTTTTAATTTGTCCAGTTCGACATGAATTACGTTTGTTGGCGAAATGCGTAAATCAACTACATAGAGGCCGTTGTCTAGCTCTGCTATGCGTTCATCTATCAATTCTTGTATCAACTTTTTCTCTAACATATTATTGTATTCGTGCGTTTGTAGTGCTTATCGAAAAAAAGAGGGGACTTGCGTCCCCTCGTTCTAATCATCTACAAATGTGATGCAAATATACAGATTTTAAATTAATCCACAAAATCATCCTGTATCTTTGTAAGATGTTAGTAGAAATCGAAGATAAAATCGTCTCCACCCAAATCTTTGAGCGACAATTTGTTTGCGACCTGAGCGCCTGCAAAGGAGCTTGTTGTATAGAAGGGAATGGAGGTGCTCCTGTGACTAAAGAGGAAGTAGAAATTATAGAGGCTCATCTTGATAAGATTCTTCCTTTTATGCGGCCAGAAGGTATTGAGGCTATTGAAGCACAAGGTGTAGTTTACGAAGATGAAGATTTTGAACCCGCAACAACCCTTGTCAAGGGAAAAGAATGTGCTTTTGTGTATTTCGACCAAACAAATACAGCAAAATGCGCCATCGAAAAAGCGCACCGAGAAGGTCAAATCGATTTCATCAAGCCAATATCTTGTCACCTCTACCCGATCCGCACTAAAAAGTTTGACCAATACACCGCTCTTAATTATGAAAAATGGGATATTTGCGAGCCAGCTTGTGCATGTGGAGAGCAACTCGATGTTCCTGTATACAAGTTTTTGAAAGAACCACTTATCAGAGCCTTTGGACAGGACTTTTACAAAGAACTTGAAATTGTTTCTAGAGAATTAAATTCAGAAAACTAAACTTGAATTGCATCATCTCAAGTGATCGTTATTTTTGGAGTCCTAATAACTCATCGTAACTTCAATTCTTTCCGTTACTTTTCAAATCTTTTTCATCTTCCTTCCTAAATATGATACAACAAAAAAGGCCCGAAATTCGGGCCTTTTTCAATTTATTTAATGTGAAGACTAATGCTCCTCCTCGCCTTCTTCGAGCGGCGTGATTTGCGTAATGAAGTCCGATGCAGCGCCAGGCTTAGAATAGTCATAAGGCCAACGGTGAACAGTTGGTAATTCGCCAGGCCAGTTGCCATGAATGTGTTCAACTGGTGTTGTCCACTCGAGTGTTGTAGAATTCCATGGATTTTGAGGAGCTTTAGGGCCTCTGAAAATACTGTAGAAGAAATTAAACAAGAAGAGTACCTGACCAACTGCAGCTATAATTGCAAAGGCTGTAATAATCTGGTTGAGGTCAACCATTAATTCAAAAGAGTTGTTGTCGAACTCGCTATAAGATGAATAGTCATAATAACGGCGTGGGGCACCTGCTAAACCAACAAAGTGCATCGGGAAGAATACGCCATAAGCACCAACTAGTGTTACCCAGAAATGTGCGTAACCCAAACGGGTATTCATCATGCGGCCGAACATTTTAGGGAACCAGTGATAAACCCCTGCAAACATTCCAAATACTGCTGACATACCCATTACAATATGGAAGTGAGCCACAACAAAGTAGGTGTCGTGTAACATGATATCTAACGCGGAGTCGGCTAGGATGATACCTGTAACCCCACCGGTGATGAATGTAGAAACCAATCCAATGGCAAAAAGCATTGCTGGTGTGAGGACCAATGAGCCTTTCCATAGTGTAGTAATGTAGTTAAATACCTTCACTGCAGATGGAATAGCAATGAGTAAGGTCGTGAACACGAAAACACTCCCTAGGAATGGGTTCATACCTGTAACAAACATGTGGTGACCCCATACAATAAAGGACAAGAATCCAATTGCTAGAATAGAACCAATCATGGCTTTGTAACCGAAAATTGGCTTGCGCGAGTTAGTTGCAATAATTTCAGAAGACAAACCAAGTGCTGGTAACAATACGATGTAAACCTCAGGGTGACCCAAGAACCAGAACAAGTGTTGATAGAGAATTGGTGAACCGCCGTGGTTGGTAAGCATTTCACCTCCTACTATAATATCAGAAAGGTAGAATGAGGTACCCATTAAGCGGTCCATCATGAGTAACAAAGCTGCAGATAATAGAACTGGGAAGGACAACACACCTAAGATTGCTGTTACAAAGAAAGCCCAGATGGTGAGTGGCATGCGCGACATGGTCATGCCTTTTGTGCGCAAGTTGATGATGGTAACGATGTAGTTCAGGGAACCAATCAATGACGAAGCAATGAAGATCGTCATGGATACCAACCAAAGTGTCATTCCTAAACCAGAACCAGATACTGCCTGTGGTAGTGCTGAAAGCGGTGGATAAACCGTCCAACCTGCCATTGCTGGCCCCGACTCTACAAATAAGGAAATAAGCATGATGATAGAAGACAAGGCAAAACCCCAAAAAGAAAGCATATTTAGGAACCCAGAGGCCATGTCTCGCGCTCCTAATTGCAATGGAATTAAGATGTTTGAGAAAGTACCCGATAAACCACCTGTCAATAAAAAGAAGACCATGATGGTGCCATGTATAGTCACTAGACCAAGATACATGTCTTCTTTAAGAACGCCATTTGGAGCCCATTTCTCCCCTAAAAAGAAAGAAAGGAAATCAGAGCTTTCGCCTGGCCAAGCAATTTGAATACGGAATAAAATGGACAACATCATTGCCACAAGACCCATGAAGACAGCAGTCATTAAGAACTGCTTTCCGATCATTTTGTGATCTTGCGAAAAGATGTATTTAGATATAAAATGCTCCTCATGGTGATGGTGATCCTCATGATGTCCGTGTGCGTGTGCGTCGTGTGAAGCCATTTCTTTATGTTTTATCGTTGCTAAAATTAATTCATTGTTACTGCTGTAGTATCAGCTGACGCCGCTGGCGTTGTTGCTGCTACAGGAAAGTATTGATCCTTGAAAGTCATTTTTTTCTTGGCATCCATCCATTTTTTATAAGCTGGTTTATCAAGTACAACAACTATCATTTTCATTTTGTAGTGTGCGCCACCACAAATTTTGTTACACATCAAGACATAATTGAAGTTTTCATCATTTTTCTCTTGACGCATTTCTTTGGTCGTTTTGTTTGGCGTGAACTTCATACGTGTAGCCATACCAGGTACCGTATTCATTTGTGCGCGGAAATGCGGGAAGTAAGCAGAGTGAATAACATCTTTGGCGCGCAAAGCGATTTCATACTCTTGACCTTTGCACAAATAAAGCGTGTCTTTCTGAATGATATCGTCCCATGCACTTGCATCCAATTTAGGATTGTGATTTTCTTTCATTTGTGTCAAGAAACGGTATAATCTCTCTTTTCTAGAAAGATCCATTTTCAAAACGTTCAAAGTAGAGTCGCTGAAGATGGTGTCGCGGTTGTTCAATAATTTTTGAAGACTGCGGATACCTGTTGAGCTATTGAACATATTGTTTAGGGCAGAATCGATTGTGTTGCTTGTCAACAAAGCCAATTCATTATTGTCAAGTGTTAGTTTGTAGTCATAAAGACCTAAGGTGTTGTCGGCGCCTGAATAACGTGCAGTCCAATCAAATTGCTTTGAAAACAATTCAATTTTTTCAGCTTCTGGTTTTGAAGGACCAGAAAGGTGACTCCAGGTTTGAAGACCTAGGATGATGATGACTGCAAGAACAACAGCTGGAACTATTGTCCAGATGAGCTCTAATTTATTATTGTGCGGGTAGTAATAAGCAGGAACTCCTGGTTTCTTTACATATTTCCAAGTAAAATAAAATAAAAGGAAATTTGTAAAAAAGAATATGGCGATAATAATTACGAAATTCAGGTTCAACAACCAGTCCATTTCAACACCTTCATCGGAAGCTGCAGAACCACGGCCAGTCCAGCCATAGGCTTGCATTAGATAAATGAAGAAGCCAAATAACAAAAGCATAAAGATGAACATCATGCGGCCATTCAGATTGTTGTCTCGGTTAGAGATTTCGTGTTCTCCGGTCTTGCGCAACTTAGAAGAGATTTCATAGATACGCACCAATTGAGCAATAGCAATTGCGCCTAAAACAATGACAAGTAAAATGATTAATTTATTTTCCATGACTTTTTATATTGTCTTCAAATTAAATTTCGTGGTGGTTACTTTCATCCAAGAATGGGTGATTGACTGGAGTAAGCGGTGCTTTTGTAAGATTGCGAAGCACTACAAAAATGAAGACTCCTGCCATTAACAACGCCATTCCGATTTCCAACGCACCAATTGTTGCGTTCGCGCCCAAAGCTCCTGCTGAAATCATAATGTAAACATCTAACCAGTGACCTGTCAAGATCATGAGTCCTACAAACACTAAGATACCTGCATTGCGCTTCGCATCGCGAGACATAAGGATCAACATTGGGAATGCAAAGTTGATGATGAACATTCCGAAATAAAGATATTTGAACTCAGCGATACGTAGTTGGAAGTAAACAACCTCTTCACCGATGTTTGCGTACCAAATGAGCATGAACTGTGAGAACCACATGTAAGACCAAAGGAATGAAGTAGCAAAAGTCCATTTACCAAGGTCGTGGATGTGAGAATCGTTGACATTTGGAAGGTAGCCTAGGGTCTTGAGGTAAAGTGTAGTTAAAACCAACACCACCATTGTAGAACACCACATACCAGCAAATGTGTACCATCCGAAGAGTGTAGAGAACCAATGGACGTCGATAGACATGATCCAATCCCATGCTGAAGTAGAACTAAATACTGCAAAGAAGATGAGGAAGTGTGCACCTCTTCTATAGTTTTTAAAGTGGATTTCGGTACCGCCTACTTTGTCTTCTTCTAGGGAACGGTTTCTGAAACCACGGTAGAATAAGTAGTAAGTAGTAAAGTACACTAAAGTTCTGATCCAAAAGAAAATTGGATTGAGGTAAGCTGCTTTATGACGAACGACTTCATCGTGTGCTTTGACTTCTGGGTCCATCCAAGAATAGATATGAGCACCATCGGCAAGTGTAATAACTAGTAATACCACACCGAGAACGATCATGCCTACTGGCAAGAAACCAGCAACTGCCTCAATGACGCGCTTCACTGCCGCATACCAACCAGTTTCAGTCGCGTATTTGAGGGAAAGGAAGAAAAGTGCTCCTAAGCCCAAGGCAAAAAAGAAGAAACCGCTAATAAGGCCAGAAGCCAAGAAACGAGTCAAAAAATGGTGATCTGACGCAGTAAGCGCAACACCGATGATTGTAAGGAGCGCACCAAAGCCCATCAGGCCAAATGCTACGTTTTTCGCTTTTTTGGTGATTTGAAATTCCATTGCTCTTCTTGATTAATTCGCGTTTGTGGTGTCTGAAACAGCGCCTACAATTGCAGCACCAGTAGCATCAAATTTGCCGTAGTTTGCATCTTGTAGTCGACGGATGTAATGAACGATCGTCCAAATTTCTTTCTTATTAAGAATTGAACCATGTGCACCCATCATGCCTTTTCCGTAGTAAATTGAATAAAACATTTGCCCTTCTGTAGCAGCCAAACCAACGTAGTTAGGTACACCAGCGTAGGCACCGGAAGCAACCATTGGGCCGTTACCGTCTCCTTTTTCACCGTGACAATGCTGACACATAGCGGTAAAGAGCTCTTTACCTTTTGTGATCACGACCTCTGCATTTGTTGCATTCAACATTAATGGATTTTTATCTCCTACAGCAAGTGTATATTCGTCAGCACTTGAGTAGTCCCAACCAAACAAACCGTGTGTTTCGCGGAAAGCGACATTTGGTTTGCGGAAATAAGGCAACATTAATTTGACTTCTGAAGAATCGGTACCATAGTAAGGTATAGTGTTGCGAGGAGGTGTCATAGCCGACAAATTACCTTTCTTTGATTCGTCGATACGACCACGAACTTCTCCGTAGTCTACGTAAGTTTCAATGCCCGGTGTACGGTACATATCTGGCGCGTATTCTAAACCTGGGCTGTCTGCATTAGACACGCAGGAGTTCAATAGCAATGACATTGTCAAGGCTGCACCACTAAATGCTGTGTAAACGATTTTTTTCATGTGGCCCTGTACTTATTTAATTTCTTTTTTATCCAATTCGAGGTAACCGATTTCTTGCAACATGCCGTCGAGCTCTGCTTCAGTTACTTTGTGGTTCTCGCTAAGGCGAATCTCCATTACAAATTTATCATCTGTAGTGCGTGGATCTGGGTTCTGAGCTGGCATACCTGGTAGGGTCTTGTTGCGCAGCAAATAAGTAATTGCCATTCCGTGAGCTGCACACATTACCGTGAACTCAAAAGTAATCGGAACAAAAGCCAACATGTTCTCTAGGTAAGAGAAGTTTGGCTTACCACCGATATTCATTGGCCAGTCAACAATCATGAAGAAGCGCATTCCGACGGTGGCCAGTGTTAAACCGGTCAAGCCATAAAGGAAGGCCATGATGCCCAAACGTGTGTTTTTCACACCGATGATTGGGTCGATTCCGTGAATTGGGAACGGAGAGAATACTTCTGAAATTTTCACTCCTTTTGCGACGAGCTGCTTAGCGCTGTTTTTGAGCACTTCATCGTCATCATACATTACGTATAGAACTTTATCTGACATAGCCTTTGCTTAATGATGTTTGTGATAATCTGGCGACTCTTTGTAAGATTGACCAGAGCCTTTCAAAATGGTTTTGACTTCGTTGAGTGCAAGTACTGGGAAGTAACGCGCAAACAAAAGGAAGAATACAAAGAATAAACCGATGGTACCGATGTATACAGCGATATCAATATGGCTTGGGAAGTGCATACTCCATGCCGCAGGAATGTAATCGCGGTGGATAGAAGTAACGATGATCACGTAACGCTCAAACCACATACCGATGTTTACGACAATCGAGATAAAGAAGGTGAAAAGTAAGCTGCGACGCAAACTGCGGATCCACATTAATTGTGGTGAAATCACGTTACAGGTCATCATGGACCAATATGCCCACCAGTAAGGACCAGTAGCACGGTTGATAAATGCGTATGATTCGTATTCTACACCTGAGTACCAAGAGATGAAAAGCTCAGTGATGTAAGCTGTTCCGACAATTGAACCCGTAACCATGATAACGATGTTCATGTACTCTACGTGCTTGGTGTGGATATAGGCTTCTAGACCCATTGCTTTGCGCATGATAAGGAGTAGTGTTTGTACCATGGCAAAACCAGAGAATACCGCACCAGCAACGAAGTATGGTGGGAAAATGGTGGTGTGCCATCCTGGAATCACTGAAGTAGCAAAGTCAAAGGATACAATGGAGTGAACCGAGAATACGAGTGGTGTGGCCAAACCTGCTAAGACCAAAGAAACGAGTTCAAAACGATTCCAGTGTTTTGCACGACCAGACCAACCAAAAGAAAGGATGCCGTACATTTTTCTTGCGAGTGGCTTTTTAGCGCGGTC